>NZ_JBHWIO010000006.1:17426-40751 GCF_042732075.1 Kitasatospora sp. NPDC059812 | reverse complement strand
GCGGCCGCGCCGGGGGCGGGGGTGGGGGGTGGGGCCTTGGGGACCGGGGGGGTTTGGGGGTGGGGCGCCGCTTGATTGCGCCCGGCCCTCCTCCCCCCGCGTCAGCCTTCCAGCGCACCCGGCACCGGATCATCGCCCTGGGGCACGAACTGTCGGTGCGTCAGAAGTACGTCGGGAGCAGTGGCCCCGCTGCCCGGCGTACCGCCCGAGCAGTAACCGGACCCCGAGCCCGGGGCGCGCCCGGGTCAGCTGCTCGGGCGCGGGGACGGCAGGGCCGCGGAGCCCGCCGCCAGGGGCCATTCGCGGTGGAACGGCGGCAGCGGGTACGTGCCCTCGATGACCGGGGTGCCGAAGACCTTGAGGTGGGCGAGCAGCGAGCCGGTCAGGTCGACGCCGCCGACCAGCGACCAACTCCCTTGGGCCTGCGGCGGGTTGCCGGAGGAGTCGGCGGTCAGTGAGCCCTCGGCCTGGGCCCGCAGGTAGGGGGCCACGGTGGTCTGGACGCCGACGGTGTCGTAGAGGCCGACGGAGACCTCGGCGCCGAGCGCGGCCCGCACGCCGGCCTTGCCGGTGAGGCGCACCCGGACCGGGGAGACCTTGGTGTCGGCGTCGGTGGTCGGGGTCCAGCCCTTGCCTCCGGTGTAGTCGGCGCGGACGGCCCAGGTGCCGGTGGCCTCCTGTTCGGCCTCCAGGTGGACCTGGCCGTCGGCGCTGACCTCCAGGTAGCAGGTGAGCTTCAGGTTGACCACGACGGGCAGTCCGGCGACGGTGAGAACCGGGCTGGCCTGCAACGTGGCGAAGGGCAGCCGGACGGGCGCGGCGCCGGTGCTGCGCGCGACGTCGCCGGTGACCTTCCACTGGGCGTGGGCGCCGAGGTCGAAGCCGATGGAGGCCGTGCGCGGGCTGCCGGCGGCGGCGCCGTGGTAGGCGAAGTGGACGGCCGGGTGCAGCTGGAGGGAGCCGGAGGCGTCCACGCTCGCGCCGTCGGGCAGCGGGACGGGGGCCTTGACGTCGACCTCCAGGGTGCCGGAGGCGTCGGCCTTCACGCCGCCGCCGTCCGCACCGACGACGGCCTTGAGGTCCTTGACCAGCGGGGTGACGGTGATGCCGTGCGGGTCGACGGGCACCCGGCCGTCGGCCTCGGTGCCGCCGAGGAGTTCGGCGAGGGTGGCGGGGCGGGTGGTCAGGTTGAGGCTGGCGCCCGCGCCGGGGCGGACGCCGGTGACGGCGACCAGCGCGCCCTGGGGCGCGGCGGCGGTGGGCGGGCTGGCGATGAGCTGCCCGGGCTGGACGGCGGGGGCGGGGGGCGGTGTCGCGCCGGCGGTCGCGGTGGGCCCGGCGGCCGGTGGCGCCGAGAGGACGGCCGTGCCGCCCGCCGGGTCGTACGCGGTGAGCTGGAGGTTCTGCCCGGCGGGGGTGGCCGCGCCGCCGTCCTTGGCGGGGGCGGCGACGGCGGCCTGCCGGTCGCCGGCCGGGGCGGCGGTGACCGGCGCACCGGCGGCGCCGGCGGCACCGGTCGGCCGTGCGGTGGCGGCCGCGGTGGTCGGGGCGGCGGCGGCCCGGGCGCGCGGGGTGCCGGCGGCCGGGGCTGTCGGGGCCTGGCCGCCGGCGGCGGCCGTGGTCGTGGTCGTGGTCGTGGTCGTGCCGGTGGTGACGGCCGCTTCGGTGGTGCCGGCGGCGGCCTGCGGAGTGCCGGAGGTGGTCGGCCCGCAGGCGGCGACCCCGGCGAGGGCGAGGGTGAGGAGGGCGGGGCCGAGGGCCCTGCCTATGGAGCTTTTGAACACGCGGCGTCATGTTACTGACGGGGAATAAGTTTGTCGAAGACAGGCCAAGCAAGGTAAAAGGCGCAGGTCAGACCAGCCGGGCCACGGGCAGCGGAGCTCCCGGCAGCGGGCCCACCACGGCGTCCGCCGCCAGCTCGGCCAGGTACCGGGAGCGGGGTACCGGCTCGGCGCCGAGGCTGCGGATGTGCGGACTGTCCCACTGGGCGTCGAGCAGCCGCCCGCCGGCCGCGCCGAAGCGCACCCCGAGGTCGGCGACGGCGACGCGGGCGGCGTCGGGGCGGCGGTGGAACATCGAGTCGAGGCTGAGGACGGGCCCGGCGGCGACGCCGAACACCCCGCCGATCAGTTCCTCGCCCTCCCACACCTCGCCGCTGTGGGCGGCCCCGAGCACATGCAGCTGCTCCAGTGCGGCCCGCAACTCACCCGTCAGCCAGGCTGGTTGGCGGCCCTCGGCGCAGCGGGCCAGCACCTCGCCGAAGGCCCGGTCGGCGCTGGTCCACCACTGCGGCCGGTGGCGCAGCCGCCGGGCGAGGCGGCTGCCGAGCCGGACGCCGTCGGGCGGCAGGACGGGCCGGGGGTCGGGCGACCACCAGGCCAGCGCGTACGGGTCGTCCCCGCCGGGCAGCAGCATCACCTCGCCCGCCTCGACGGCCTGTTCGTAGCGCGCCTCGTTGTAGGCGCCGGCGTACTCGTCCGCCGCGGGCATCGGGAACAGGCCCCGACGGTATGCCGCCAGCAGGTCCGGCGCGCCGAGGCCGGCGCCGAACGCCACCGGCCCGTCCCCGGGCCCGCGTTGGACGTCCAGCCCGTCGAAGGGGCTCATGCCGGAGGCCGGAGGAAGCCCTCCGCCGCCAGCCGGCCCAGGTAGTGGTCGAGCAGGCCGGCGTCGACGGCGGGCAGGTCGATCCCGCTGCCGGCGAGCGCGGCATTGGTGTTGGCGCGGTCGAACAGCGGGAAGACGGGCCGGAAGTACAGCTCGCTGATCGACAGCGCCGATCCGGGGGCGCGGTCGACGAACAGCGGGACGAACGGCGTGACGGGGTGGGCGGGGTGCCCGGCGGCGAACCGGACCAGGCCCTGCACCCAGTCACCGTAGGGGAGTTCGGCGATCGGGTGGCCCCGGGCCCGAAGCCGTTCGGCGAGGTCGGCGAGGTCGGCGGGGCGCGGCGAGGTGAGGTGGTAGACCTCGCCGTCGGCGGGGGCGTGGGCGGCGATGTGGGCGACGGCGCGCGCGAAGCGGTCGGCCGGGACGAAGTCGAGCGGCAGCAGCACGTCCGGGCAGGTGCCGCTGTCCGCCAGGTACGCGATGAGCGCGCAGATCTCGGTGCCGGTGTTCATCACGCCGGTGGCGAGGTCGCCGGTGACGTCGTTGGTGCGCAGCACGGTGACCGGGAGCCCGGCGGCGGCCGCCTCGTGCAGCAGTTGTTCGGCGACCCACTTGCTCTCGACGTAGCCGACGCCGAGCCGGTCGGGGTGGGCGAGCGGGGTCCGTTCGGTGACCTCGCGGACGCCGGCCGCGCCGAAGCCGGCCAGCACGGCGAGGGTGGACAGGTAGTGCACGGGTACGCCCCGGCTGTGCCCGGCGAGGCGGATGATCTCGCGGGTGCCGCCGACGTTGGGCGCGCGCAGCTGGTGGTACGGGTAGAGGAAGTTGACCTGCCCGCCGAGGTGGTGGACTGCGTCCAGACTCCCGGCCAGCCCGTCGAACTGACGCTGCGTCAGCCCGAGCCGGGGTGCGGCGAGGTCGCCGACCAGCGGCACCACCCGGGTGTCGGTGAGGTCGTGCCGCAGGAAGCGCTGCTGGGCGGCGCGCAGGCGTTCCAGCGCGTGCTCCTCGTCGGGGGCGCGGACCAGGCAGTGGATCCGGGCCCGGGTGGTGGCGAGCAGGGCGTGCAGCAGGTGGGCGCCGCAGAAGCCGGTGGCGCCGGTGAGCAGGATCTCGGCGGGTTCGGCGCGGCTGGGCGCCGGGCTCCAGGACTGCTGGACGGGGTGGGCGAGCCGGGCTTCGGCGACCCAGTCGACGGCGGCCTCGCCGGGGCCGGGGCCGGGGCTGGGGCTGGGGCCGGCGCCGTCGGCGCGGGCGGCCTGGACGGCGGCCGCGAAGGCGCGCAGGGTGGCGTCGCGCAGCAGGGCGCGGGTGAGGGCGCGGACGCGGGTGACGTCGAGACCGAGCATGATCCGGGCGCGGGCGAGCATCTCCATGGCCAGCAGCGAGTTGCCGCCGAGCGCGAAGAAGTCGTCGGCGGGGCCGACGTCCTCGACGCCGAGCAGTTCGGCCCACAGCTGCCCGATGGCGTCCTCGACGGCTCCCCCGCCGCCCGCCGCCCCGGTGCCGCCCGCGTCGGCCCGGCCCGGGGTGCGCGGCTCGGCGTGCGGCAGCCGGCGGCGGTCGACCTTTCCGGCCGGGGTGAGCGGCATGCGGTCCAGCGCCACGAAGGCGGCCGGGAGCATGTACTCCGGCAGCCGTTCGGCCAGGTAGGCGCGGAGCCGGTCGCGGCGGGCCCCGGCACCGGCCGCGGCGTCGGCGTGGTCGGCGAGCGTGTAGTAGGCGGTGAGCGCGCGGCCCCCGTCGGGGTCGCCGCCGTCGGCGGCGACGCGGGCCTGCCGGACGTCGGGGTGGGCGGCGAGGGCCGCCTCGATCTCGGCGGGGTCGACGCGGTGGCCGAGCACCTTCACCTGGTCGTCGAAGCGGCCGAGGATCTCCAGCTGCCCGTCGGCCCGCCAGCGCCCGGCGTCGCCGGTGCGGTACATCCGCTCGCCGGGCACCGGCGCGTACGGGTCGGGGACGAAGGCCTCGGCGGTCGCCGCGGGGGCGCGCCAGTAGCCCCGGGCGAGGCCGGGCCCGCCGAGGTGGATCTCGCCCTTCTCGCCGGGCCTTACGGGGGACAGTCGGGCGTCCAGGACGTGCACCCGCACGCCGGGCAGCGGGCGGCCGATCGGCACCGGCGCGGCCGGGCCACCCGGGCCGCCGGCGTCCAGCAGGGCGGGGGTGACCTCGCAGAGCGTGGAGGTGACGGCGGCCTCGGTGACCCCGTAGGCGTTGACCAGCCGGACGCCGGGCAGCCGGTCCAGGCAGCTGCGGCAGTCGTCGGCGTGCACGACGTCCCCGCCGACGACGACCAGCCGCAGCCCCTCCGGGCCGGGCCCGCCGGGCGGGAGCAGCGTGAGCACGTGGTGCCAGTAGGCGGGGGTGAGGTCGGCGACGGCGAGGCCGAGTCCGCGCATCCGGTGGACGAGTTCGGTGGGCGCCCAGGTGCGGCCGCCGCCGAGGACGAGGGTGGCCCCGGCGAGCAGGGTCGCGAAGACCTGCTCCAGTGCGGTGTCGAAGCCGAGCGCGGCGAGTTGCAGCACGCGTTCGCCGGGGGCGAGGCCGTAGGCGTGGACGACCCGGTCGAGGGTGAACACCAGGGCGCGGTGGGTGACGGGGACGCCCTTGGGGGTGCCGGTGGTGCCGGAGGTGTAGATCAGGTAGGCGAGGTCGTCGGGCCCGGCACCGTCGGGCTCACCGGCGCCGTCGGGCCCGCCCGCACCGTCCACGCCGTCCACGCCGTCCACCGGCAGCGGCTCGACGCCCGGCAGCGCCCCGCCCTCGGTGACCGCCACCCGCGCCCCGCTGTCCTCGACCAGCCGGGCCAGGCGCCGCGCCGGGTACGCCGGGTCCAGCGGCAGCAGCGCCGCGCCCGCCTTCAGTACGCCGAGCCAGGCGACGACCAGGCCCGCGCCGCGTTCGAGGCAGACCGGCACCACCTCCTCGGGGCCGACCCCGCGGGCCCGCAGCGCCCGCGCCAGGCGGTCGCTGCGCCGGTCCAGTTCGCGGTAGCTCAGCGTGGCGTCGTCTGCGGCGACGGCGACCGCGTCCGGGTGCTGCGCGGCGCGGGAGCGCAGCAGTCCGTGCACGGTGCCGCCGCCGCCCGCGGCCCGCCCGCGGCCGCGCTCCCCGGGGGAGCCGAGCCCGGGGAAGCCGAGCCCGGGCGGGCGCCATTCGCGGGCCACGTGGGCCCGGCAGTCGTCGCGGCCGGCCGGCCCGTACACCAGGTGCCAGCCGCCCGGCACGGTCAAGTCGCCGGGCCAGATCGCGTACTGACCGCTGTCGTTGCGAACCACGGCGTGACGCCCGGAGTTCACATCCGTTCGTACGCCCTGTGCGCTGTCTGCTGCGTCGTCCACCGGCTTGACCTCGTGCTGTGGCGGCAGTTTCCTGGGAGGTGCGACATTTCCGACTATACGCACTCAGGGCACAGGACGAACGTCCGATCGCAACCCGACCGGACGCGACGCTGCCGTGTGCCCGTCAGCCCGGGACGAGACGACCCCGCGACCGCCGAGACCCGTCCTCGCCCGAACTCCCCCGTCCCACCGGCCGGGTGGCGACGCGGAGGAGGTAGCCCCGTTGACACGTCGGCGACAACGCCTGATGGTCTGTTACCTGCTGTGGATGGTGCTGTTCACCGGCGTCTACTACATCAACCCCTCGCAGCGGATCATCTGGTGGACGGGCATCGGACTCGGCAGCAGCGCGGCCATCGTGGCCGGCGTCCGCCTCAACCGCCCCGCGCACGCGCTGTTCTGGTACGTGCTGGCGCTCGCCAACCTGAGCTTCACCGCGGGCGAGGTCGTCCAGGTCGTCCAGACCCAGTTCCTGCACCTCCACAACCCGTTCCCGTCCGTCGCCGACGGCTTCTACCTGGCCGAGTTCGTGCTGTACGCGGCCGGCGTGCTCGGCTTCATCCGCTGGCGCACGGCCCGTCAGGACCGCGCCGGCCTGCTCGACGCGCTGATCCTCACCATGGGCCTGGCGCTGCTCGCCTGGATCTACCTGATCCTCCCGTACGCCCGCAACCCCGACCTCTCCTGGTTCCAGAAGGCCGTCTCGATCGGCTACCCGCTCGGCGACGTGGTCGTCCTCGCCCTGCTGCTGCGACTGCTGACCCCGCGCGGCGGCACCAGCCGGGCGCTGCAACTGCTCACCGTCGGCACCGCCGGCATGCTGGTCTCGGACACCCTGTACGGGCTGATCCAGCTGCACGGCAACTGGCACATCGGCACCCCCGTCGACTTCGGCTGGGCCGCCTTCTACACCGCCTGGGGCGCGGCCGCGCTGCACCCGTCCATGGTCGAGCTGACCAGACCCGTCCCCACCCAGCAGCCCGACCTGAGCGCCGGCCGCCTCGCCCTGCTCACCCTGGCCTCGCTGATCGCCCCGGCGATCCTGATCATCGAGTCGCTGAACGGCAACACCAGCAACGCCGGCGTGATCGGCGCCTTCTCCGCCCTCCTGTACCTGCTGGTGCTGGCCCGGCTGGCGGTCGTCGTGGTCGCCCGCCGGCAGGCGATCGCCCGCGAGCGGGCCCTGCGCGAGGCCGGCGCCAGACTCACCGCGGCCGTCACCGTCGAGGAGGTCGCGGACGCCGTCCAGGCCACCGCCTCCACCCTGATGCCCACCGAGCCCGGGCACGTCGCCCTGCTCGCCGTCACGGAGGCCGGCGTCCTGCACGTGCGGCACGCCGAACGCGGCGCCGCCCAGCACCACCTCGGCCCCGTCACCGACTCCGACGAGGCGCTCGCCCTCGCCGCCTACCGGGAGACCCGGCTGCTGCCCGTCGAGGACATCGGCAGCGACCTCGCCGCCCGCCTCGACGGCATGCCCTCCGCCCTGCTGTGCCCGCTCACCCTCGACGAGCGCCCCTCCGGCGACCCGCTGATCGGCGCGCTCATCGTCACCGGCACCGCGCAGGAGCTCACCAGCCTGTGGGGCTCGCTGGAGATCCTGGCCGCGCAGGCCGCGCTGGCCGTCGAACGGGTCGTGCTGAGCCAGGAGGTCAACCGCCGCAACAGCGAGCTGTACTTCCGCACCCTGGTGCAGAACGCCAGCGACGTCATCCTGATCCTGGACGCCGACGACGGCGTCCGCTACGCCTCCTCCTCCGCCGAACGGGTCCTCGGCTACCCCAGCCTGGACGGCACCCTGCTCACCGAGCTCGTCCCGCCCGAGGACAGCCGGGCCGTCGGCAAGGCGCTGGCCCGGATGCGCGGCCCGGTGGACGCCGCCCCGGCGCACGCCGCCCCGGCACACGCGCCGGAGCACTCGCCGACACGCGAACCGCTGCGCGAACAGCCCCGTGAGCACTGGCGGCTGCTGCGGCAGGACCGGACCCCGATCGAGGCCGAGGTCCGCTTCAACGACCTGCGCGCCGACCCGACGGTCGGCGGCCTGGTGCTCACCCTGCGCGACGTGACCGAGCAGCGCCAGATGGAGCGCGAACTCACCCACCGGGCCTTCCACGACTCCCTCACCGGCCTCGCCAACCGGGTGCTGTTCCTGGACCGGGTCGGCCACGCGCTGTCCCGCGGCGAGCGCAGCGGCGCCGTCACCGGGGTGCTCTTCCTCGACCTCGACGACTTCAAGGTGGTCAACGACACCCAGGGGCACGCCGTCGGCGACGAACTGCTGATCGCCGTCTCGCTGCGGGTCTCCACCGCGCTGCGCAGCTCGGACACCGCCGCCCGGCTCGGCGGCGACGAGTTCGCCGTCCTGGTCGAGGACGCGCTGCGCCCGGCCGACGTGGACGCCATCGCGGACACCGTGCTGACGGTGTTCGCAGAACCGTTCAGGCTGAGCGCGGGCGCCGTCCGGGTGACGGCCAGCATCGGCGTCGCCACCACCGAGGACAGCGTGGACGCGGCCGAACTGCTCACCCACGCCGACCTCGCGCTCTACTCCGCCAAGGCGGCCGGCCGCCGCCAGTGGCGCCACTACCAGCCCGCCCTCCAGACCGGGCTGGTGGAGCGGCACGAGCTGAACGAGAACCTGGACGCGGCGATCGCCGAATCCTCCTTCCAGCTGTACTACCAGCCGATCGTCGACCTGCGCACCGGTGACCTGGTCGCCTTCGAGGCGCTCGTCCGCTGGCCGCACCAGCGGCGCGGCATGGTGCTGCCCGACGAGTTCATCGCCCTCGCCGAGGAGAGCGGCCAGATCGTCCCCCTCGGCGCCTGGGTCCTGGAACGCGCTGCCCAGGAGGCCGCCGCCTGGCACGCCGCCAGCTCCGCCGACCGCGCCGCCGCCGGCCTCCCCCCGCTGCGGGTCAACGTCAACGTCTCCGCCCGCCAGTTCCGCGACGCCGGCTTCGTCGACGTCGTCCGCGGCGCCCTGCGCAGCTCCGGCATCGACCCGCACACCCTCGTCCTCGAACTCACCGAATCCGTCCTGATGCGCCGCGACGACCGCGTCCACGCCGACATGGCCACCCTCGGCGACCTCGGCGTCGGCATCGCCATCGACGACTTCGGCACCGGCTACTCCTCGCTCTCCTACCTGCGCGAGTTCCCGATCTCCATCCTCAAGATCGACAAGTCCTTCATCGACGGCCTCGGCCTCTCCCCGCAGCAGTACGCCCTCGTCGAAGGCATCACCCGCATCGCCGACACCCTCGGCGTCCGGGTCATCGCCGAAGGCATCGAACACCCCGAACAGCGCGACCTCCTCGCCGCCATGGGCTGCCCGCTCGGCCAGGGCTACCTCTTCGCCCACCCCATGACCGCCCCGCAGGCCCGCGCCCTCGTCGGCGGCACCGCGCACGAACCGGCCTGACCCCCGGTCGCAGGGCCGCGCCCCACGTCCACGCCTCAGGTCCACGCCCCACGTCCACGCCTCAGGTCCACGCCCAGCGGATGCCCGCGACCCCGGGCCCCAGCGCGGTCGCCACCACGTGCGCCAGGTGGTGGCTGTCCAGGGTGAGGTCGGCCAGGCTGTCGTCCGGACCCTCCGAGTCACTCGCCGTGAACCACTGGCACTGCACCGGGAGTTCGCCCGGATCGAAGCGCACCCGCAGGACGTAGTGGTCCGCCGGGAAGCGGAAGGCCGCACGGTAGCGGCAGCACTCGGCCGCGCTGTGCGGGCGCACCTCGAAGGAGAACACCTGGGTCTCGGAGCAGTGCAGCGAGCGGTCGAACAGCAGCTCCGCGAGCACCACCCGGGCCACCGGATCCCGGCGCACCCGGCCCAGCCGGCAGCTGTCCCCCGCCACGATCTCGACGGCCCCCTCGTCCACCCCCTCGTCGCAGTCGTAGATCAGCAGCGCCCGGTCGACCCCGTCCTGACGGGCCCGGACCGCCACCATCGAACTGAGCGCCGCCAGTTCACGACGCGGCCCGACCGTCACCGTCGCGTACTCGGTGACCACCTGGAGCTTCCCGGCCGCCGGGCTGTCCAGATCCGCGAGCAGCCCGCCCAGATCACCGGGGGTGCGCACCATCTGCGGGTACGGGCGGGGCCCGCCGCCGTCGCGGTCCGCCCCACCGCGCGGCCGCGGCGCACCCAGCAGGGCGGTGAGCGCGTGCGCCGGCAGCCCGAGGATCTCCTCCAGCGCGGCCACCACCCGTAACGACTCCGGGCGCTCCGGCCGGCGCAGCCCGCGCTGCCAGTAGCTCAGGGTCGTGACGGCGATCCGCAGTCCGCGCTCGGCCAGCCGGCTGCGCAGCCGCTCCAGCGGCAGCCCGCGGGCCTCGATCGCGGTGCGCAGCGCGAGGCCGAAGGGCCCGCTCCGCAGCGCGGCCAGCACGGCGGCGCTCTCCGGGGCAGCACCGGGCGGCGGTTCCTGACGACTGGCCATCGGGGCTCCCGGGGCTACTGGCCCGGCCGGCGCGCGGCGGCGGCGGGGCCGAGGGGACACGGCGGCGGTGCGGGGACGGCGGTGAGGGGGACGCGGTACGGGGGCGGGGGTGCGGGGACGCGGTACGGGGGGACGCGGCGCGCTGTGAAATTACCGGCTTACCCCGGCCGCGTCCATATCCGGGAGCCCCGCTCCCGGCCACCCGTCTGCGGCGCAGCACCTCCGCCGCACCGCCCCTCTTCACAGCCCCGTTCACAGCGCCGCCCGCTCCCCTCCGGGGGGTCTGGGAGCGGCCCGGCCTGCTGCCTACGCTTCCTAGCAACCCCGGTCCGGGCCCGCCGCGTCGGCCGCGCGGCAACCCCCACACAGCACACCCCCACACAAGGCACACCCCAGGGCGGCGCCGGGTGCACACGGAGCCGCCCGTGCCCCCGCACGAAGGAGTTCCCCCATGAGCGGACCCATCCGTGGGTCGTCCCTGCGCGCCGCACTGGCCGCGCTGTGCATGCTGGCCGCCGTCGTGACCACCGGCGCCGGCACCGCCGCGGCCTCCCCCCAGGCCGCCGCCGGCAGTTCCCAGACCTTCGCCGCCGGTTCCCGGCTCAACATCTCCATGCAGGCGCAGGAGCAGGACCAGTGGTGCTGGGCCGCCTCCGGCAACACCATCGCCACCTTCCTCGGCCACGGCACCGACCAGAACTCGTTCTGCGACCTCGCCTACGGCCAGGACACCTCGTACCAGTGCCCCAACCAGCCCGGCCAGCTCTCCTGGGTGCAGAACGCGCTCTCCGCACTCGGGGTGTCCCCCGGTCAGGAGACCGGCGCCCTGTCCTTCAACACCATCGTCAGCGAGATCAACGCGGGCCGGCCGATCGAGACCGGCATCTCCTGGCTGGCCGGCGGCGGGCACGCCCAGGTCATCTACGGCTACGACCAGAGCAACAAGTCCATCTACTGGGGCGACCCGTGGCCCAGCAGCAACCGCTACAACCTGGCGTCGTACAGCTACTACGCCGGCTACAACGGCCAGTTCAACTGGAACGACTCGCTGTACCGGATCGGGGCGTGACACGATGACGCACTTCCGCGCCCCGCGCGCCCTCGCCGCCATCGCCCTGGCCGGCAGCGGACTGCTCGCCGCTGCCCCCGCCCTCGCCGCCACCCCGGCCACGGCAGCCGGCGTCCCGTCCGCCCCGTCCGCGGCCGACGTCACCGCGGCCGCCGCGGCGGCGAAGGCCGCCCCCGTCGTGCAGACCCTCGGCGGGTTCTTCGCCCACGGCTCCGGCCAGGGCTCCTCCGACGCCCGCCAGGCGCAGGCCGCCGCCCCGGCCCGGGTGGTCGGCGACACCGTGCCCGTGTACTACCTCAACCCGGACTTCGTCGCGGCGGCCTCCGTCGGGGCGCCGGTCGCGAAGTTCGCGTTCATGGCGACCGAGGCCGACGCGGCCGACGGCCGCAAGGCCTCAGTGTGGACGGCCCCCGACCCGCACGCCGGCGGGTCCTGGGCCGAGATCAACATAGCCTCCGGCAGCGACGAGACCGACCACGCCGCCGCCGCGGCAGCACTGGGCCGCGGCGCCGTCGCCTTCGAGGAACCGCAGATCCGGGCCTGGTACGCCCTGGTCGACGGCCAGGTACGGCCGCTCAACCCGGACGCGGTCCGGTCCGTGGGCGACGCGGGCATCACCCTCGCCCAGTACCAGCAGGTGGTCCACGACCGGTACGCCGACAAGCTGCCCGGCACCGACTACGCCAAGGCGCACCTGCTCGGCGGCTTCGACCGGGGAACGGTCCCCGTCGCGGCGCCGGCCGGCGACTCCACCCCGAGCGCCGCCCTGCTCACCGGGGCGGGCACCCTCCTCGCCGCCCTCGGACTCGGCACCGCCCTGCTGCGCCGCCGCCGGGCGGGCCGCGGCACCGCCTGACGGCACCGCCGTTCGGCTTCCACACTGCGAACGGCGCTGACGGCGGGGCACCTCCGGGTGTCCCGCCGTCGGCGGTTTTCGGCGGAAAGCCCGCACGGTAATTGACTGCACGTCACTTCTTAATTCACGACCGTCCCGGGCCCCTTCGCGCACGCGATCGGGGGCCCTCTTCGCATCTCGGAAACCTCGCCCACCTGGGGTGATGTCATCGAAATGACTCCATTTCTCACGACTCCTCAGCGTAAGCGATCTGTTACGCAATCGTCATCCTGATTGGTCACTGGGAGTCAGCTGAGAATGAGAGATTGTGCTTCGGCTTCGATCAAGCCATTCAAAACAATGCACATCTCTTGAGAGAGTCTTTGATGAAACGACGGTCTCGGGCCTCGTCCGCTTTTGCGGGCGGGGCCTTCTCTACGCGTCGGATGCGCCCCGTATCAGCGCTCCTGACGCTCGGCCTGCTGGTGCAGGCCGGTGTGGTGGTGGACGCGGTGACGGCCGCTCCGGCCACCGCCGCACCCTCACCCGCCACTCCGCCCGCCGCTCCGGCCACCGAGGCGCCTGACGAGGCTTCGGCGCTCCTGTCGGCCCGACTGCAGAAGCGACGGATCGAGGTCACCAACGCCCGGACGGAGTTCACCACGCTGTGGGCGAACCCGGACGGCACGCTGACCTCCGACCGCTCCACCGGGCCGATCCGGATGAAGGTCGGCGACACCTGGGTGCCCGTCGACACCACGCTGGTGCAGACCCCGGACGGCAAGGTCGCACCGAAGGCGCACCCGGGCGGGGTGGTCTTCGAGGGCGGCGACGCCGGGGTGACGGTCGGCGACAGCCTGCCGGGCGCCGCGATACCGACGGCCGCACCGAGCACTGCTCCGGCCACGACTCCGAGCGCCGCGGCCACCACTGCGCCGGCCACTGCGCCGGCGACGTCGCCCAGTGCGATACCGACGGCCCCCGCTTCCGCGTCCCCGTCGTCGTCCCCGTCGTCGTCCCCGTCCGCCTCGGCTTCGGCTTCGGCTTCGACCTCGGCTTCGGCTTCGGCTTCGGCCGAAGCGAACCGGGCCTCCCGCAGCGGCGCCCGCGCCGCCGCCCCGGCCGCCGACCCGCAGTCCACCCCGGCCACCCCGGCCGCCCCGGTCCCCGCCGAGCGCGAGCTGGTCAAGATCGGCTCCGGTGAGCAGCAGGTCAAGTTCGGCTGGCTGGGCAAGCTGCCCAAGCCCAAGCTGGAGGGCAACAAGGCCACCTACGTCAACGCCCGCCCCGGCGTCGACCTGGTCCTCGAAGCCACCAGGACCGGTTTCGAGCAGTTCCTGATCGTCAAGGACCGTGCCGCCGTCGCCCAGACCGGCACGGTGACGCTCCCGCTGGACACCACCGGGCTCACCGTCTCGCCGCAGCAGGACGGTTCGATCCAGCTGCTCGACAAGGCGACCGGCAAGGCGACGGTCAAGATCCCGACCCCCGTCATGTGGGACGCCGCGGTCGATCCTGCCTCGCAGGAGCACCTGAACCGCGGCCCGGTGACGATGGAGGTGCACGGCCAGGGCGCGGACACCGAGCTGGTGTTCACCCCGGACGCCGCCTTCCTCGCCGACCCGAAGACCCAGTTCCCGGTCACCATCGACCCGGTGGTGGACGTCGGCACGACCTTCGACACCTACGTCCAGACCAACGAGAACATCGACGCCTCCTCGTCGACGGACCTCAAGCTGGGCAGCTACGACGGCAAGGTCGTGGCCCGGTCGTTCCTGACCGTCCCGGGCGGGTCGTTCAACGGCAAGCAGATCCTGGGCGCCACGCTCAACCTCGCCAACCATCACTCCTCGTCCTGCATCCCGAAGCAGTGGGAGGTCTGGAACGCGCCCGGCGCGGCCTGGTGGACCCGCTGGGGCAACCAGCCCGCGATGGAGCGCAAGTGGGCCACCTCGAACGACACGTACGACGTGGCGAACGACGGTGACACCCACGACTGCTACGCCTCCGACGGCACGTTCTGGGCCAAGGCCGACGTCACCGAGATGATCCGGTACTTCGCCGGGTTCGGTCACAACGAATACGGGTTCGCCCTCAAGGCGGCCGACGAGTCGAGCAACCTGTCCTGGAAGAAGTTCAGCTCCGCCGAGGGCTACTGGCCTCCGTTCCTCTCGATCACCTACAACACCGTCCCGGCCACCCCGGCGACGGTGGAGGTGCAGCCCTCGCAGCAGGGCAACCCCCGCTACACCTCGGACGCGAACCCGCGCTTCCAGGTGCAGGCGGCCGACCCCGACGGCGACCCGCTGAAGGTCTACCTGGACCTGTGGCGCGGCGGCACGTTCATCGGCAGCATCGTCCGGGACACCCCGAACGGCGCGATCGCGACCGTCCGCCCCTCCGACTACGGCATCGCCAAGCTCGACGAGGGCGTGCAGTACACGATCTGGGCCATGCTCGACGACGGCAAGTCCCGCTCCGGCTGGGTCGGCACCAACGTCATCGCCGACACCGTCAAGCCCGGTACGCCGTTCGTGAGTTCGGCGGACTACCCGGCGGACGGGCTCTGGCACGGCACCGCCAACCAGGCCGGGTCGTTCACCTTCTCCCCCGCCCCGGGCACCGACGACACCGCCGCCTACGTCTACACCCTGGACGGCGGCACCCCGGTGACGGTGGCCGCGACCGGCGCGCTGACCACGTCGATCACGCCGACCACCGAGGGCCGGCGCGTGCTCAGCGTGCAGTCCAAGGACCGCGCGGGCAACCTGTCCCCGCCCGCGACGTACACCTTCCAGGTCGGCCAGGCGGGCATGAGCTCGCCGGTCAACGGCACCCAGTCCGCGAAGCGCGTCAAGCTCGCGGTCGACGCGCAGGCGCAGTTCCAGCGCGTCGTCTACCAGTACCGCCGTGGCCCCGGCGCCGCGGAGTACAACGTCCCGCGCACCAACCTGACCAAGGCGGACAACACCGCGGTCACCGAGGACAAGCCGCGGCTCGCGGACCTCGGCCCGCACGCCAACTGGAGCGTCCTCGACACGCTCGGCCAGGTCGGCGGCGTCGTCCAGGTCCGCGCCCTCCTCTTCCCCGAGGACGGCTCCGGCAACGGCTACGCCACCGTCTGGAACACCATCACGGTCGACCGCAACGCCGACGGCGCGACCGGCGCCAACATCGGCCCCGGCTCGGTCAACCTGCTCACCGGCGACTACTCGACCGACGTCACCGACGCCGACGAGCGCGGTCTGTCGGTCAAGCGCACTGCCTCCTCACGTGACCTCGGCCGCGGCTGGCAGCCCCAGGGCGAGCGTCTGACGCTCAACCAGCGCCAGGTCGGCACCGACCTGACCGGCTTCACCGCCGGACAGGCGACGCTGTCCCGCTCCACGGTCCGCGGCCACGACAACTCGCCCGACTCGCTCCTGGTCGTCCCGGCCGGCTCCGGCTGGGACTCCTTCGCCGCGCTCGGCCCCGAGTACACGCTCGGCCAGGGCATGCAGCCCGGCAAGACCTACCGGCTCACCAGCTGGATCTACGTCCCCGGCGCGACCGGCCTGGACAACCCGCTGGCCAACCGCGGCCTGCGGATGGTCGGCGTCTACCGCACCCCGGCCGGCTACGGCGAGACCGCCTCTCCGAAGGCGTCGTTCACCGACGGCTGGCAGCAGCTGACGCTGGACCTGACGGTGCCCAAGGACGCCACCGAGGCCTGGTTCCGCCTCTACAACGGCAACACCGCCGGCAGCGGCAAGGAGGTCTTCTTCGACGACCTGTCGCTGAAGGAGATCGTCGCCCCGTTCGGCCCGCAGTGGGCCGGCGGCCCGGACGCGGGCACCGGCTCGGACTACCGGGCGCTGTCCTTCCCGCAGTCGGACCTGGTCGAGATCAAGGACAACGACGACACCTCGCTGACCTTCGCCAAGGGCACGGACGGAACGTTCTTCCCCGAGCCGGGCGCCGAGTCGCTGTCGCTCAAGGCCGTTCCGGCCAAGTCCGGTGCGATCGTCCTGTCGACCAGCGGCCAGTGCCTGGAGGTCCCGAACGGCGCGGCCGGCAACGGCGCCCGGCTGCAGCCCGCTCCGTGCACGGGCGCGTCGAACCAGCAGTGGACCCGCGGCGACGACCTGACCCTGCGCCTGCTCGGCTACTGCCTGGACAACCCCTGGGGCCAGACCGGCAACGCCACCCCGCTCACGCTGTGGGGCTGCAACGGCGGCGACAACCAGCAGTGGGAGGTGCGCACCAACGGCACGGTCATGAACCGCCACTCGGGCCAGTGCCTGGACGCCGACAAGGGCGCCTCGATCTGGGTCTGCTGGGCCGGCCCCAACCAGGTCTGGGACATCCAGACCGCCGGCACCGCCTACGAGCTGAGCGAGCTGGACGGCTCGAAGACCGTCTTCGCCCGCCAGGCCGGTTCGAACATCTACCAGGTGGTCAGCGAGACGGGGCCCGACGCGGCCTCGACCACCCGCTACCAGTACGACACCACCGATGGCCGCTCGCTCGTCAAGCGCATCGTCCCGGCCGTCGAGCCGGGCATCGACGACGTCAACGGCTGCACCGTCGACCCGCTGCCGCGCGGCTGCGAGGTGATGGAGTACGACTACGCCAAGGTGACCACCGCCACGGCCGCGACCCCGGGTGACTACCTGGACCGCGTCCGCGGCGTGAAGGTCTGGACGTGGAACCCGGCCACCTCCAAGCAGGAGGCCGTCGAGGTCGCGCACTACGCGTACGACGACCGCGGCCGCCTCACCCAGGTCTGGGACCCGCGCCTGGCCACCCCGCTGAAGACCTCCTATGGCTACGACGACGCCGGCCGGGTCACCCGGATCGGCAGCGCCGGTGAGCTGCCGTGGAACTTCGACTACGGCAAGGCGGCGGCCGACCAGGACCCTGGCCGTCTCCTCAAGGTCCGTCGCGGCATGCTCGCGCCGGGCAGCAAGGACCAGGTCACCGGCGAGGCCGCATCCAGCGTCGTCTACGACGTGCCGCTGACCCGCGGCGCCGGCGGTCCGTACGACCTGGCGGGTGCGGACGTGGCCAAGTGGGCGCAGACCGATGCGCCGACCGACGCCACCGCCGTGTTCGGCCCCGAGGACGACCCGGGCACCAACACCGCCTCGGCCGCCAAGCCGGGCCCGGACGCCTACAAGTCGGCCTCCATCCACTACCTCAACGCCTCCGGCAATGTGGTCAACACCGCAATCCCGTCCGTCACCCCCGGTGGTGACATCGACACCAAGGAGTACGACCGCTACGGCCACGTCGTGCGCGGTCTGGGGGCGGCCAACCGCTCGATCGCGCTGGGCACGTACCCGGACGCGGACAAGTTCGCCGCCGAGCTGAACCTCCCGGCGGACTCCGCCTCCCGCGCGCGCCTGCTCGACTCACGTACCACGTACTCCGCCGACGGCCTGGACGTGACGGAGACGCTCGGTCCGGTCTACCGTGCCTCGCTCGCCGAGCAGGTCAACGGCCAGACCAACCCGGCCGTCGTCACGGCCGAGGCCGAGAAGCTGCCGCAGCTCGGGACCAACGCCAAGGTCCAGATCGACAACGACTGCTGCGGCGTCACCTGGTCCGGCGTTGCCCAGCTGGGCATCCGCGGCACGGCGGCGGGCGCGTTCGACGCGATGCGCGTCACCGTTCCCGAGGAGGGCGAGTACGTCCTCTCCGGCCAGCTGACGAAGAACAGCGACCACGGCGTCATCCAGTGGGCGATCGACGGCAAGGACGTCGGCCAGCGGATCGACACCTACAGCGCCAGCGGCGCAGTGGCCCCGTACACCACCGGCGCACCCGTGAAGCTCACGCGCGGCGACCACGAGCTGAAGCTCACCGTGGTCGACACCAACGCGGCCAGCGGCGGCGAGCGGTTCCACACCGGCATCGACACCGTCACCCTCACCAAGGCGACCGTCAACCCGACGCTCGCCGCCGGGACCCCGGTCGTCGCGCGGGACCACAACACCAACACCTACGACGAAGGGAAGCCCGACGGCCAGACCTACCACCTGGTCACCACCGCGACCGACGGCGCCCGCATCGACGGCTACGCCGACGACGTCGAACTGCGCGTCACCAAGACCGGCTACGACACGCCGATCGGCGGCACCTCCGGTTGGACGCTGAAGGCGGCCACCTCGGTGACCACCGACGCACTCGGCGCCAAGCTGACCGCCTACGTCAAGCTCGACGCCTCCGGGCGGGCGCTGGAGTCCCGCAAGCCGGGCTCCACCGGCAATGACGCCGGGACGGTCAAGTCGGTGTTCTACACCGCCGGAACCAACCCGGACGACGCCGCGTGCGCCAACCGCCCGGAGTGGGCGGGCCTGCCCTGCGTCACCATGCCGGGCGGCGCCGTCACCGGGGCGGACGCCTCGCGGATGTCCACCACGCTGCCGGTGAAGCGGGTCACCCGCTACTCCGCGTTCAACGAGCCGGAGGAGACGACCGAGACCAACGCGGGCAAGTCCCGCAAGACCGTCACCGTCTACGACGCCCTGGACCGGATCGTCTCGACCGAGATCACCTCGGACGAGGGCAAGCCGCTGCCGAAGGTCACCACCGAGTACGACCCGGCCACCGGTGACATCGTCAAGACGACCGCCGGCGGCAAGTCGCTCACCCGCGTCCTGGACGCGCTCGGCCGTCTGATCTCCTACACGGACGCCGACGGTGCCACCACCACCACCGAGTTCGACCGGTTCGGCAAGCCGGCGAAGGTGAGTGACCAAACCGGGTCCACCACCTACGCCTACGACCGGGCGAAGGAGCCGCGCGGGCTGGTCACCTCCGTGACCGACAGCGTGGCGGGCGAGTTCACCGCCAAGTACGGTCCGGACGGCCAACTGGTCGAGCAGACCTACCCCGGCGGGATCGTCCGCAAGGACACCTTCAACGCCGTCGGTGAGGCCACCGGCCGCACCTACACCCGCACCTCGGACAACACGGTGGTCTGGGCCCAGACCACCGACATGTCCACCCAGGGCCAGGTCGCCAAGGACACCAGCTCCACCGCCACCCGCTCCTACCAGTACGACCGGCTCGGCCGGCTGGTGAAGGCCGAGCAGACCACGGTCGCGGCCGGCTGCGTCACCCGCCAGTACGCCTTCGACGCCCACTCCAACCGCCTGTCCAAGCAGACCTCCCCGCGCGGGGCGGCCGGCGAGTGCAGCACGGCCGGGGCCACGGCGGAGAACCACACCTACGACAGCGCCGACCGGCTCACCGACGCCGGCTTCGTCTACGACGCCTTCGGGCGCACCGTGAAGACGGCCACCGGCGCGACCAACACCTACTGGGCGAACGACCGCGTCGCCGCCCAGGAGAAGGGGGACACCAAGCAGGAGTGGGCCGTCGACGCCGCCCACCGCCTGACCGCGTTCACCACCAGCAAGAAGCAGGCCGACGGCTCCTGGGCCAACGCCACGTCGAAGCTGAACCACTACAGCGACGACTCCGACGAGGTCCGCTGGACCGTCGAGGACACCGCCCAGGGCACCCTGACCCGCAACGTCTCGGGCCCGGACGCCGATCTGACGGCCACCACCAGCAAGACCGGTGACGTCCAGCTCCAGCTGACCAACCTGTTCGGCTCGGTGGTCGTCACCACCGACACCGCGCTGACCAAGCCGGTGGTGCTGGACTTCGACGAGTTCGGCATCCCGCAGGACGGCCAGGCCAACGTCCGCTACGGCTGGCTCGGCGGCAAGCAGCGCTCCGCAGAAGCCCAGGACGGCGACATCCTCATGGGTGCCCGCCTCTACAGCCCGGCCCTGGGCCGCTTCCTCCAGATCGACCCGGTGCCCGGCGGCAACGCCAGCCCGTACGACTACTGCACCGGCGATCCGGTCAACTGCACCGACCTCGACGGCAACTGGGGCATGCCCAAATGGCTGAAGAAGACGGTCGAGGTCGTCGCCAAGGTCGCCGAGGTCGCCGCCTACATCCCCGGCCCCATCGGCGCGGTGGCAGCAGCCGTTTCCTCGGTCTCCTACGCAGTGGCCGGGGACACGGCGAAGGCCGCCGAGATGGCGGTGGTCGCGGTGGCTCAGGTCGTCGGCGGTGGAGCCGTTGCCAAGGCCACCATCACAGCGGTGAAGGCCGCACGGGTTGCGGCCCGGGTGGATCGGATAGCGACCAAGGCCAAGGTGGTCTACCGATATGCGCGGATCCAGAACACGGAGGCCAAGGCCCGCTACGCCAGCAAGTTGGCCGACAAGTACAATGGCGGCAAGAGCCGGGTGATCGTCGAGGGCCGGAAGACGAAGTGGTACTACGACCTTCGTGGGAAGACCCACACCAACAAACTCGGTGGCGGGAAGACCGAGAAGGTCCCGACCCCGCACAAGGTACCGAGCTACCGCGAGCCCCGGGCACCGAGCGGCTGGGGTCCGCTCCAGCGGAACAACACCCAGCGCATGACCTGGCGTGACATCGGACGGGCCCAGTTCCATCTGATGAAGCCGAAGAAGAAGGGAATCAAGTGAAGGCCCGATTCAGCGGTCTGGAGGCATGGGAGGCCCCGGGCGACTACGTCGAGCTCGACGTGCCGGGCGGCTTCATCGACCTCCACAACGACTGCGAGCTTCTCGGCGTCGCCCTGGTGGGCTACCCCAAGGCGACGGTGAGCCTGGAGTTCAGGCACCCGACCCGCGGTCGCTTCGCGCTGGAGTTCCACGACGCCGGCGAACTGGTCATGCAGCAGACCGCGGTGAGCTCGGACGGCTGGCAGGGTGACCCTCCGGAGGAACCGGACGGGATCGACACTGTCACGTACTACGAGTACGGGGCCGACCTGCCACCGGTGTTCGAGATCGTCGCCTCCACGCTCCGGCTGAAGTTCCGGGCCTGGGAGGTGGCGCTGCGGCCGCTCGCGGCGTAGCACCGAACTGAGGGAGCCCCCCGGCCCCCGCGATCGGCCGAGAGCCGGTCGCGGGGGCCGTTCCACGTTCTGCCGTGGCCGGTCACCGTGCCACTGGACGCGCCTGGTAGAGCGGGAATCGACCTGCAGAGTGGAGGCAGTTGGATGGGACAGGAAGGACTACCCCCGGGGTACTCGGTGGAGGATCTCGTGGCGGCGGCCCAGCGGTCCGGGCGGTTCGCCGGGATCGAGGCGGTCGAGGTCGCGGCCGAGCCGAGGCTGGTCGACCTCCATCTGGAGGCCCTGTCCGGGCACGAGTATCTGGTGATGTTGAGGGAAGACCTCGGCGAAGCCAGGGTTCTCTACGAGGACTACGTGTTCGACGGCGTCCCCGCCCATCGGGTCCTGGATTTCGTGGACCTGGTGACACGGGGTGAGGTCGACCTCTCGCCCACGCGGTTCGGGCGGCAACTGGTCCTGCGGGTGTCCCTGCCCGAAGGGACCTGGGTCGATCGGCGCCGATTCGCCGACGATCTCTCGGATTGGGAGAAGAGCGTCATCGAACGTCGCTGACGGTGGGAGCGGACATGCACCAGCCGCAGGGGCCCTGCCCGTCCTGAGCCCCTCACGACTCCACGTTCAGCGCCCGGGAGAGGGCGGTGAGGAGGGGGAGGGTGGGGGCGGCGTGGCCGGCTTCGATGGCGCGGATCTGAGCGTCGGTGAGGTCGGCGCGCTTGGCGAGGTCCGCGATGGAGAGGCCGAGGGCGGTGCGGCGCTCGCGGACGGCGCGGGCGAGGGCGCCGGCCGGGTCGCCGTCCGGGTGGGCGGGGAAGTCCTCGATCAGTGGGCGCGCGCGGTTCACCGGACCTCCTCATTGCCGGGCGGGGGCGCACAGCCTGACACGTGATCACGGCGGGAAGTGCGAAGCGGCGGTCAAGGATTCTTGACCGCCGCTTTGTCGTCCGGCTACTTGACTCGCTACTTGACGGGGTGCGGGTGGCCGAGGTGCGGGAAGACGGGGAGGACGTCGGTGTGCGGGGGGATGTGGTCGCTGGTGATCTTGCCGCCGGAGACCATGGTGAGGCGGGCCGAGGTCACGTCGTCGACGAGGGTGCGACCGTTGGGGTAGGCGGCGGGGCGGGAGCGGTCGTAGCGGAGGATGTCCGGGAGGACGAGCTTGAGGGTCTCGGTGGCGGCCTCGGTGGTGTAGTCCCCGGTGTGCTGGAGGACGGCCGTCCAGGCCTCGCGGTAGGTGTCCCAGTCGTCGGCCGGCTCGCCCGCGTTGTACGCGTCCTTCACCTCCTCCTTGTTGAAGTAGGCGGTGAGGGAGGGGTGCGCGCCACGGTCGACGGAGACGAGCCGGCCGTCCTGGCGGAGGCTGACCCGGGCCCAGACGCCGATCGTCGGGTCGGGGCCGAGGTCGGTGTCGGGGACTTCGAGGGCGATGCCGAAGACGTTGGCGTCGGCCATGGCGTCCTTGCCGGTCCAGGTGAAGTCGTTGACGATCCCTTCGAGGTCGGCGAAGAAGGGATCGCTGCGCAGGCCGACGGAGAGCTTGCGGCCGTTCGCCTCGATGACGTCGGGCGCGTCCCCGAAGGCGACCGGCGCTTCGGAGAACAGGACGTCCCCGGTGGGCTCGTGCTTCTGCGCGGCGGCGCCGGTCGCCCGGTGGACGGTGACGGTCTGGGCGCCGGTGTGGGTGGGGGCGGAGAAGGTGAAGGAGTAGGCGACGTCGGCGCGGTGGTCGCCGTCGGTGTCGATGTTGATGCGGTACACGGCGTCGGGGTGGAACTCGGCCGCCTGGGTGGGGGCGTAGGGGTTCGCGTTCATGATCAGGACGGTCCGGCCGGGCGCATCGGCGGCCGGGAAGGCGAACACGTCGGTCAGGTCGAGCCGCGAGTCGCCTCGGGGCGAGCGGAGGTTGGGGCCGCTGAGGTGATGGGACATGGGACCGTTGGTAGCAGCCCCCACCCGACACCGGCCCGACGACACCCGCATTCCACCCGCCCGTCCGCCGATTGGCCGTCATCCCCCGACGGTACGCCCCGGGGGGGGGGGCGGGGGGGGGCGCGCGGGGGGCGGGGGGGGGCGCGGCCCGCGCGCGGGCGCCCGCCCCCCCCCCCCGCCCCCGGCCCCCGCGGCGCGCGGGGGTG
>NZ_JBHWIO010000006.1:0-17416 GCF_042732075.1 Kitasatospora sp. NPDC059812 | reverse complement strand
GACCGCCGCCCGCGGCGGGGTGCGCCCCCCCCCCCCCGCCGGCGGCCCGCGGGGCGCCGCGGGGGGGGGCGCGGCGAGCCGTCGGGAGAAGGCTGAATCAGACCTCGGCGGCCGCAGCGAACGCCACGAACGCCTGCCACGAGGCTGGCTCGAAGGCCAACTGCGGGCCGCTCTTGTCCTTGGAGTCACGCACGTGGACCACACCAGGCGTCTCAGCGACCTCGACGCACTGAGCCTCCTCGTTCGTGCTGTAGCTGCTCTTGAACCACGCCAACTCGGACATGCTCACCGCTCTCCCAGGATCATCTCGATCAGGGCCAGGGACTCCCTCAGGCCCAGGGCCTGTGCCCTGATGCTGCTGTACCGTGCGGCCATATTACGGACTTCCACCGGATCCGTGATCAACCGGTTCACGTGCTGCGCAGCCGCATAGGCGACCTGCGGCCGACCGGGAGGGGTGAGGATCGTGAAGGAGCCGCCCATGCCAGCGTGGTTCATCCGGTCGAGCGGCATCACCTGGAGCTCGGGCCCTCGCACCTGCCCCACCTTGAGGAGATGCCGGAGCTGCTCCGCGTGGACGTCCCACCCACCCAGGGGTCGACGCAGCACGCTCTCGTCTACCACCCACGTCACCACCGGCAGGGGCCATCGGGTCAGGATCTCCTGCCGAGCCAGCCGCGCCGCTACCCACTCATCGATCTGCTCGGGAGAGAGCAGCGGCCGCCGCATCTCGTACAGCGCCCGAATGTAGGCCTCAGTCTGGAGAAGCCCCGGGATGACCATCGTGCTGTACTCGTGGATCTCAACGGCCCGGCCTTCCTCGGACGTGAAGGCCCTTGAGGAAGCCGGGTGCCGCTCGCTGATCCGAATCTTCGCCTTCATCACGTCGTCCGCGACGACCAGCAACGCGCCGCCCGCGCCGAGGACTTCGTCCGCCTTCGTGAGGATCTCGACTCTGGGCGTCCGCTTGCCGCGCTCGACCGCTCCCAGCTGGTCCTCGCTGTACCCGAGCTTTTCAGCCAGCTCACGCTGCGTCAGCCCGGCCCGCTCCCGGAAGTGCCTGATCAGCTTGCCCACCGCAGCGTAAAACTCCGCAACTCCATCGGAGTTCTCCACCGTCTCGCCGTCATCGAAGACCGTGCGCTCGACGCCACCCACGATAATCACCCACCCGTTCGACCGACTGATCCGGGCCGACCTGCGGGCCAACCCTCCGCATTCGAACCAGCACTCTCGGTGCTCGTCGAATCCACGGTCAGCGTACGTCCAGGGCGCTGCGGGTTTTCCCGCGCCAGTCGAAGTCCCCCTCGACGGCCCGCGCCACCATCTCCAGAGCGCAACAATCTTCCGACGCATAGGCAGATACCAACTCCCGTTTCGGGAAAGGAACTTGCCTGACAAGGAACTGCATTACGCCACGCCGCTTCACCATCGCGGAGCGCGACGCTAACGCGACGACGCCGACCACCTTCCGGAGCGCGGCTTCGCGCTTCACCACCACCTCACCACCGCTGCGCGCCGGGGCACCACCCCTTCAACGAACGGAGTGGGAAGTCGGGCCCGTCGACTTCCCACTCCTCACGCCGAAACCGCACGCCGTCAGCCTTCGGCCCGCACACCGCTGCCGCTGCCGAACACCGCCTTGATGAGCCGGTCCAGTGCCTTCGGAAACTCCTGTGCCGGGTCGGATGCGGAGTCGCCGGTGGTGAGCCCGGCGGTCAGGGTCTTGCTGCCGTCGGGGGTGCCGATCATCAGTGCCCCGTAGCCGCCGGGGGCGCCGCCGTTGTGGTGGACGATGGTGCCGCCGTCGGGGCCGAGGTCCTGGACGAACAGGCCCAGGCCGTAGCCGAGCATCCCGTGCGGCGTGCGCATCTCGTCCAGCAGGGGGGCGGGCAGGAGCTTGCCGCCCAGGAGTGCGGCGAAGAACGTGCGGAGGTCCCGGGTGGTCGAGATCAGGTCGCCGGCGCCGACCAGGAGGGAGAGGTTCTGGCGGGCGACGTCGACCACCTTCCACTGGTCGCCGTCCTGGTAGCGGTAGTAGCCGTGGGCGTGCGGCGCGGGGAGCTCCGGCGAGTCGCCCGGCACCACGGTGTCCCGCAGTCCGAGCGGCCGCAGGATCCGCCGCTGCATCTCCTCGGCGTACGGGCGGCCGGCGGCCTGCTCGATCAGGAGCACGGCCAGCGTGTAGTTGGTGTTGGAGTAGCTCTGGTCGGTGCCCGGTTCGAACCGTGCCGGCTTGGACAGGGCGAACTGCACGAGTTCCTCGGGCCGGTAGCTGTGGAACCGGTTGTCCACCCACTCCTTGCCCATCGCGGGGATCCCCGGCACGAACGTCCCGTCGGGTTCGAGGTCGCCGGTGTAGCTGGCCAGGCCGCTGGTGTGCTGGAGCAGCATCCGCACGGTGATCCGCCGGTCCAGCCCGAACTGCGGCAGGTGGTCGACCACCGGGGTGTCCAGCCCGATCGCGCCGTCGGCCACCAGGTGCAGCACCAGGGTCGCGACGAAGGTCTTGGTGGTGCTGCCCACCCAGAACTTCCCGTCCACCGACGGCTTCGCGGCCTCGCCCAGCTTGCGCACCCCGGCGCTGCCGACCCACTCCCCGTGCTCGTCGTGCACGCGCAGTTGTATCCCGGCGAAACCGGCGTCGACGAACTCCTGGATGGCTTGCTGGAGCTCCGGGCGGTCCTGACCTGCGGCGATCTCGACGGCGATCTCGGCGGCGTAGCGGGATTCACTCATGGTTGTTCCTTGTCTCGCGATCGGAGTGTGCGGGCTGGGGCTGGGGCTGGGGCTTCAGAGGCTGCGGGCGGTGATGTCGCCGTAGGCGGTGGTCGCGTGGATGCTCAGGTCGGCGGCGCCGTCGGTGTTCTTGAGCGTGTTGTGGATCCGGCCGTAGGTGGTGCCGGCGTCCAGGGAGGCGGAGACGCCGCGGGCCGCGCCGACGGACACGTCGCCGGCCTCGGTGCGCAGCGTGATCGTGCCGTGCACGGCTTCGGTGATGTGGATGTCGCCCTTGGCGGTGGTGATCTCGGCGGGGCCGTCGAGGCGGCCGACGGAGATGTCGCCGGCGAGGACTGCGAGGTGGGCGCCGGCGGTCTCGTCGAGCTTGACCGAGGCCTGCGCGCCTTCGAAGGTGACGTCGCCGAGGCGTCCGACGCCCCGGAGTTCGGCGCTGGCCGTCTTCGCCTGGATGCGGGAGCCGGCGGGCAGTTGGACGGTCACCTCGACGGTGCCGGACTGGCCGAGGATCCGGTTCTCGGCCGCCGCCGCCTCGATTCGCAGGACGCCGTCGGCGTATTCGACGGTGGTCCGCTCCGCCGCCTTCACGTCGCGGCTCTTCGAGGCGTCGGCGGGCAGGACCTCGACCGTGGTGTCGGCCCGGTCGGCGGCGATGAGCCGGATGCGCCCGGCGGGGATGTCGAGGACGGCGGAGACCGGGGCGGGGGTGGCGAACTTCTGCATGATGCTCTCCTGTGGCTCGTTCTTTCTGACAACGGAAACGCTACGTTGCCTTCACGCTTAACGGCAACAGGCATGTTGCGCACAATCAGCATCATCGCAGGTCAAAACCTCATTATCGTTGCAACAGTTACGGATTTAACGCAACGTCAGTCACGTCGCCCGTTGCATTGGATTGAGCGTGAACGCTATGCGCCACCCCGCCCCGGCACGCCGCCGCATCAGCCCACGGATGTAAACCCCCGGGCCAATGCGCGCCCCTGCACCGTCATCCGGTGGTCGGATGTGGCCGGGTACGCCGCGATGACAGCCTTCCGTTCAGGTGCACGGAGATCCATCGGACGGTCCGTCAGGGGCGCTTCCCCGGCCGTCCGGTGTCGAACGACGGCCGCACCTGCGAAGACCGTGCGCCTCGGCCCGGTTCTGTCCAGCACACCCAGGGAGGGCCCATGACCACCACGCCGTTCACGAGCCGACACGCCATGACGCGCCGCCGCCTGCTGGGGGCTGCACTGGCCGCCGGAGCCACCGGGGCCGCCGCACCGCTCGCCCTCGCCCGCCCCGCGTGGGCAACGGGCAGGGCCGCCACCCCCGGGTCCGCCGCCACCGCCGCCGGCGGCCCGGCGCGGCTCACCCTGCCCGAGCCCACCGGGCCGCACCCCGTGGGCACCGTCCCGCTGCACCTGCTCGACGCCTCCCGCCCGGACCCGCTGGCCGGCCCGGGTCGGTTCCGCGAGCTGATGGCGAGCGTCTGGTACCCCGCCCGCGAGGCCGGGGAGTACCCGCTCGCGCCCTGGATGGCCGACGGCGCACTGCGGGCGTTCCTCGCGGACACGGGCTTCGCCATCGACCCCGCCCTCGCCCCGCTCACCTCCGGCCGCGTGGGCGCCCCGGTCCACCGTGCGGGCCGCCGCCTGCCCGTCGTCGTCTACTCGCACGGCGCGCACAGCCACCGCGCCGACCACACCGTGATGGTCCAGGAACTCGCCAGCCACGGCTACGTGGTGGTCACCGTCGACCACACCCGCGACGCGATCACCGAGTTCCCCGACGGCCTGGTCCTCACCCCGGACCGGAGCATCCCGATGGGGCCGAAGGACTTCGCCGCGGACATCCGCTTCCTCCTCGACCAGGTCGACGCCCTCGCCGCCGGGCGCAACCCCGACACCGACGGCAGGCCGCTGCCCGCCGGCCTGCTGCACGCCCTCGACCCGGACCGGATCGGCATGTTCGGCTGGTCCAAGGGCGGCACGGCCACCGCCTACACCATGCTCGCCGACCGGCGCGTCCGCGCCGGGCTGAGCCTGGACGGCCCGATGCAGCCGACCATCACCACCGACCTGGACCGGCCGTTCATGATGATGACCGCCGCGTTCACCCGGGCCGGCCAGCCGGCCGTCGCCGAGTTCTGGCCGCACCTGCGCGGCTGGCGGCTCGACGTCCAGGCCCAGGGCGCGGTGCACGTCTCGTACGGCGACGACCAGGTGCTGATCCCGCAGGCCGCCAAGCTCCTCGGCCTGACCGACGAACAGGTCCGGGACATGATCGGCACCCTCGACCCGGCCCGCGCGGTGAAGATCCAGCAGGCGTACCCGGTGGCCTTCTTCGACCTGCACCTGCGGCACCGCCCCAGCCGCCTCCTCGACGGCCCGTCCACGGCCTTCCCCGAGGTGACGTACCTGCCCTGAGGCGCTGCACCAAGACGTCGCCCCGCGACGCTGCTCCACGACGCTGCACCGAGGCGCTGCTCCGAGACCGTGGCGGGGGGGGGGGGCCCCCCCCGCGGGCCGGGCCCCCCCCCCCCCGCCGGCCCCGGGGCCCCCCCCCCCCCCGGGGCGCCCCCCCCCCCCCCGGGGGCCCCCCGCTACGGCATGTCGGCCCGGATCTCGTCCAGCGACTCCCCCAGCACCCCCTTGGCCCGGGTGAACCAGTCGGCGATCACCGCGGTCTCGTCCGGCGTGTAGTCGGCGAACAGCGCGCCGATCCGCTCGTAGAACGGGCCGTAGACCTGGAGGATGCGCTGCTGCGCGTCCTCCGCCATCACCACGCGGACGCGCCGACGGTCGGCCGGGTCGGCCTCGCGGCGGGCGTAGCCGGTCTTCTCCAGCCGGTTGAGCACGCCGGTCACGGCGCCGGTGGTCAGCTGCGCGCGCTCGGCGAGGTCGCCGGCGGCCAGCGGCTCCCCGGCCATCGCGGCCTCGATGACGAAGCCGAGGCAGGTCAGGTCGGTGACGTTGAGGCCGAGCCGGGCGGCGATGTCCTGCTGGCCGAACTGCGCCAGCGCGATCATCCGGTCCATCGCGTAGAGCGCCTGCTCGGGCGTCGCCCGGGGGCGCGGCTTGCCCTTCACTCGATATCTCCTTAGCATCTAAGTTACTTAGCTCGTGAGATAAACGGCCGACCCGTCCATCCCGACCCGCCCATCACACCAAACGAGGAGCAATGAGCGCACACGGCGACCACGACATGGGGCACACCATCGCCGGCTGGACCGGCTCCGTCATCGCGATCCTCGGCTTCACCGTCGCGGGCGCGGCCCTCGTCCTCGGCTCGGCCGCCGGGCTCTGGGCCGGCGGGATCCTCACCGCCCTCGGCGCGCTCGCCAGCTGGCTGCTCCACCTCGCCGGCTGGGGCAAGCCCACCGGCCCGCGCCCGCCCGCCCACCGGCCCTGGCGCACCCCCGACCCGGCCGGCCGCCAGGGCCACCCCCACTGCCTCGGCTGCCGCCTCGCCGGCCGCACCCCGGCCCCGATCCAGGCGCCGGCCCCCGTACAGCACCGGCGGCGCATCAGCGCCTGACCGGCCGACACCACCGGCTCCGCACCCGCCCGATACAGCCCACGCCGCGGCCCCCGTCGAGCTCCGTGCTCGACGGGGGCCGTCGCGTTGTCCGGCTCAGACCGAGGTGCCCTGGGTGACGGGGGCCGTGGCGGTGGGCGGGGTGGTGCTGCCGGCGGTGGCGCCGAGGGCGCGCTGGACCTTGGCGACGGCGGCGCGGTACTGGAAGGAGGCCAGCTGGGAGGAGTCGCCGCCGCGCTGGAAGAAGCCGAAGGCCATGCCGACGGTGCCGAAGCGCTCGACGCCGACGAAGGCGTTCAGCTGGACGCCGGCCAGGGTGCCGTCGAGGCGGACGGCGGACGCGTCCTGGCGGTCGCCGAGGGTGACCGGGGTGACGGTGAAGGTCACCGAGTCGTTGGTGCCGGCGCTGAAGGTGATGGTGTGGCAGCTCTTGAGGGCCGCGGTGGCGGCGTCGAGGTCGGTGGTGAGCTTTCCCGCGTCCTCGGCGGTGAGGGACTCGGTCACCATCGGGTTGCCGCCCGGGCCGTCCAGTTCGGCCTCGGCGTGCGGGGTCTCGGGGCCGGGGACGCCGGTGTGCATGTTGATCAGGTCGCTGAGGGCGTCGCAGCCGTTGGCCGGGGACGGCATCGTACTGGGGCCGGCGCTGGGGCTGGCCGTGCTGGGGACCTGAGTGAAGCCTGGGCCGACGTCGTCGACGGTGAGCAGGGCCGCGGTGAGTTGCTCGGAGGTGGGCAGGCCCTGGGCGGGCTGGCCGGGCGTCGCGGCCGCGGCGAGGTGGGCCGGGCCCAAGGCGACCGCCGCGGCGAGGGCGGCGGCGGCGAGGGCGTGGAGCGGCTTCGGGTGGGACATGCGGGCCCCCCGGTCGAGAGTTCGGGCAGGGACAGGCACCAGTGTCCCACCGGGCCTGTCACGGGGCTCGCGGGCGCGGATCGCCGCAGGTCAGGCCCCATGGTCCGGCTGGTCCGGCTGGTCCGGCTGGTCCGGCGGAAGCGGTCCGGGGGTTTCGAGCGCTTCGAGGGTTTCGAGGGTCTCGGCGAGCCACTGCACCCAGAAGGCCTCCAGCCCGATACCCGCCCGCAGCACGGCGTGCTGGAGGCGGTTCTCCCCGGCCGTCGTCTCGGCCGGGAAGTCGTGCCGCTCGATCTCCCGGTAGTCGTCCAACTGCGCGCGGTGCAGCGCCAGGTGCCGCCGCACCTCGGCCGCCAGGCCGTCCGTGCCGACCACCGCGGCGGCGCGCAGCCGTAGCAGCAGCGGTTCGCGGACGGCGCGCGGCGCGGCGCCCTCGGCCGTCCAGCGGGCGAGTTCGGCGCGGCCCTCGGGCAGGACCTCGTACTCCTTCTTCTGTCCGCGGACGGGGCCGGACGGCTGGAGGGCCCGGATCTGTCCGGCGGCCTCCAGTCGGCCCAGTTCGCGGTAGATCTGCTGGTGGGTGGCGGGCCAGAAGAAGCCGATCGACTTGTCGAAGCGCCGGGTCAGCTCCAGCCCCGAGGACGGTTTCTCCAGCAGGGCGGTGAGGATGGCGTGCGGCAGCGACATGCCGTCGATCCTAGGGCGTGCCCAAGGCGTGCCCAGGTCCTGTCCGGCCGAACAGGACCCAGCGCGCAAGGAAGGGTCAGATCGCGGCGGCCAGTTCGGTGCCCTGCTTGATGGCCCGCTTGGCGTCGAGTTCGGCGGCGACGTCGGCGCCACCGATCAGGTGGGCCTCCAGGCCGCGCTCGCGCAGCGCCTCGTAGAGGTCGCGGCGCGGCTCCTGGCCGGTGCAGAGCACCACGGTGTCCACGGGCAGCAGTTGGCGCTCGCCGTCGACGGTGAAGTGCAGGCCGGCGTCGTCGATCAGGTCGTACGTCGCGCCGGCGACCATGGTGACGCCGCGGTGCCGGAGTTCGGTGCGGTGGATCCAGCCGGTGGTCTTGCCGAGCCCGGCCCCGACCTTGCTGGTCTTGCGCTGGAGCAGGTGGACGGCGCGCGGCGGTGCGGGCCGCTCGGGGCGGCGCAGTCCGCCGCGCTCGCGGTACTGCGGGTCGATGCCCCACTTGGCCTGGAACACGGCCGGGTCGAGGCTGGCCGCGTCGCCCGGGTCGGTGAGGAAGCCGGCCACGTCGAAGCCGATGCCGCCCGCGCCGAGGATGGCGACCCGCTCGCCGACGGGGGCGCCGCCGCGCAGGACGTCGAGGTAGCCGAGCACGCTGGGGTGGTCAACTCCTGCGAGGTCGGCGGGGGTTCGCGGGGTGACGCCGGTGGCGAGGACGAGTTCGTCGAAGTTCTCGGCGGCGAGCTGCTCGGCGGTGGCGGTGGTGCCGAGGCGCTGGGTGACGGCCAACTCGGCGAGCCGGGTGCGGTAGTAGCGCAGCGTCTCGTCGAACTCCTCCTTGCCGGGCACGAGTCGGGCGGTGTTCAGCTGCCCGCCGATCGCCGCGGCGGAGTCGAACAGGGTGACGTCGTGGCCGCGTTCGGCGGCGGAGACGGCGAAGGCGAGCCCGGCCGGTCCGGCTCCGACGACGCCGATGCGCTTGCGCAACCTGGTGGGCGCGAGCACGAGTTCGGTCTCGTGGCAGGCGCGCGGGTTGACCAGGCAGGAGGTGATCAGGCCGCTGAAGGTGTGGTCGAGGCAGGCCTGGTTGCAGCCGATGCAGGTGTTGATGGCGTCGGCGCGGCCGTCTTCCGCCTTGGCGACGAAGTCGGCGTCGGCGAGCAGCGGGCGGGCCAGCGAGACCAGGTCGGCGCAGCCGTCGGCGAGCAACTGCTCGGCGATTTCCGGGGTGTTGATGCGGTTGGTGGTGACCAGCGGGATGCCGACCGTGCCCATCACCTTCCTGGTCGCCCAGGCGAAGGCACCGCGTGGCACGGAGGTGGCGATGGTGGGGATGCGGGCCTCGTGCCAGCCGATGCCGGTGTTGATGATGGTCGCCCCGACGGCCTCGACGGCCTGGGCGAGGCGGACGACCTCGTCGAGGGTGGAGCCGCCGGGCACCAGGTCGAGCATGGAGAGGCGGTAGACGATGATGAAGTCCTCGCCGACCCGCTCGCGGACGCGGCGGACGATCTCCACCGGGAAGCGCATCCGGCGCTCGTACGGGCCGCCCCACTCGTCCTCGCGCCGGTTGGTGGCGGCGACGACGAACTCGTTGATCAGGTAGCCCTCGGAGCCCATGACCTCGACGCCGTCGTACCCGGCGCGGCGGGCGAGTTCGGCGCAGCGGACGAAGTCCTCGATGGTCTGCTCGACCTGTGCGGCGGTGAGCTCGTGCGGGACGAAGGGGCTGATCGGGGCCTGGAGGGCGCTGGGGGCGACCAGGTCGCGGTGGTAGGCGTAGCGGCCGAAGTGCAGGATCTGCAGGGCGATCTTCCCGCCGGCGGCGTGCACGGCGTCGGTGACGACGCGGTGGCAGTCGGCTTCGGCCTCGGTGGTGAGCATCGCGCCGCCCTCCCAGGGGCGCCCGGCCTCGTTGGGGGCGATGCCGCCGGTGACGATGAGGCCGACGCCGCCGCGGGCCCGTTCGGTGTAGAAGGCGGCCATCCGCCGGTAGCCGTCGGGGGCCTCCTCCAGGCCGACGTGCATGGAGCCCATGACGACGCGGTTGGGCAGGGTGGTGAAGCCGAGGTCGAGCGGGCTGAGCAGGTGCGGGTAGCGGCTGCTGCCGGGGGTGGTGCTCATCGACGCGCTCATCGACGTCTCCTGGGGGCGGCGGGGGTCGTTGTTACCGCAGGGTAGGGGACGGTGGCTCGATGTGCAACTAGTTGCATAACGGGGTCGCGGGCCGGGGCCCCGCGCTCTGCCGGTTCCCACCAACTCGCGGACATGATCCGCGTATTGTCAGATCGATAGTGTGGGCAGCTGGGAGAGGACCGCCATGCGGGATAGCTCGATAGCCGTGATCGGCGGCAGCATCGCCGGAAGCGCCTTCGCCGGGGCCGCCGCCCGGCTGGGAGCGGACCGGATCGTGGTCCTGGAACGCAGCGAGGGCCAGCTGGAGGACCGCGGCGTCGGGATCTGCATCAACGACGACCGCTTCGACGAACTGGTCCGCGCCGGCCACCTCCACGACGGCGTCCGCCGCCACCGCCTCACCGTCCGCCGCTGGGTCACCCGGGAGACGGCCGAGGACCGCGGCGGCGACGGACCGGACGGGCGCGGGCGGGTGCTCTGGAACCAGCCGATGCCGTTCCACTCCCACCACTGGGCCGTCCTCTGGCAGGCCCTGCGCGAACGCACCCCCGACCGGATCGAGTTCCGGCAAGGCCACACCGTCACCGCGGCCGGCACCGACCAGGACGGCGCCTGGACGGCCGGCCCCGACGGCACCCGCGAACCGTACGACCTGGTGATCGGCGCCGACGGCTACCGCTCGGTGGTCCGCGCGGCGGTCTGCCCGCAGGCCCGGCCCGAATACGCCGGGTACGTGTGCTGGCGCGGCAGCTACGACGCCGCACTGCTGGCGGAGCTGCCCGGCGGGTCCGCGGCCTGGCCGGAGGACGAGTGCGCCACCGTCTGCTACCCCGGCGGCCAGGTCGTGATCTACCGCATCCCCGGGCTCACCCCCGGCAGCACCCAGGTGAACTGGGTCTTCTACGCGCCCACTCCCGCCTGGCTGCGCCTCGACGGCCCGACCAGCATCCCGGCGGGCACCCTCACCGACGGGCAGCTGGACGACCTGCGCCAGCTCGCCGAACGGCACCTGCCGCCGTACTGGGCCGCCCTGGTCACCCTCACCCCGCGCGAGCGGACCTTCCTCCAGCCCGTCTACGACCTGGAGACCCCGCGCCGCACGGCCGGCCGGCTGCTCCTCGGCGGGGACGCGGCCACCGTCGTCCGCCCGCACAACACCAGCGGCGCGGTGAAGGCCTTGCAGGACGCGCACGCCTTCGAGCAGGCCGGGCGGGCCGCCGCCGCGCACGGCGACTCCTGGCCGTCCGTGCTGGCCGCGTACGACCAGGAGCGGGGCGTGGTCGGGCGGGAGCTGGTGGAACTGGGCCGACGGCTCGGCCGGGAGCAGGTCGCCGCCGCACCGGACTGGTCGACCATGGACGAGCCGGAGATGGTCGCCTGGTGGCACGGCCAGCTCACCGGCAGCGGGGGTTTCGGCGGCCACGCCCTCGGGCGTCCCGAGTGAGCGTGGGCCGCACAGGCCCGTGGCCGCCGAAACCCCGTCAGATCACCTGCTGCGATTCACCTGCTGCGATCAGACGTTGACGCCGTAGTCGGTCGCGATGCCGCGCAGACCGGAGGCGTAACCCTGCCCTATGGCGCGGAACTTCCACTCCGCGCCGTTGCGGTACAGCTCACCGAAGACCATCGCGGTCTCGGTGGACGCGTCCTCGCTGAGGTCGTAACGGGCGATCTCCTGGCCGTTGGCCTGGTTCAGCACCCGGATGAACGCGTTGCGGACCTGCCCGAAGCTCTGCAGCCGGGCGTCGGCGTCGTAGATCGACACCGGGAAGACCACCTTCGCCACGTCGGCCGGCACCCGCGCCAGGTCGACCTTGATCTGCTCGTCGTCGCCGTCGCCGCCACCGGTCAGGTTGTCGCCGCTGTGCTCGACCGAACCATCGGGGCTGCGCAGGTTGTTGAAGAAGACGAAGTGCTGGTCCGAGACCACCTTGCCGAGCGCGTTGCAGAGCAGCGCGCTGGCGTCCAGGTCGTAGTCGGCGCCAGTGGTGGTGCGCACGTCCCAGCCGAGACCCACGATCACGGCGCTCAGACCGGGCGCCTCCTTGCTCAACGAGACGTTGCCGCCCTTGGCCAGCGAAACTCCCACAATGCCCTCCTCGATCTCTCCCTGCGGACGAATCTACAACACTGTAGAGATCACGGGAATCCACCTGCGGTCGGGCCCCACCCCGGGAATTTCTCAGGGGCTCCACCGGGAACCACCCGCCACCCCGGCCGCCGCACCCGCCGGGCCGAGGCCCGGTGGCCACCCTAGACTGGCGGTGGATCCCCTGGTCCGCCCCGACCGGCGGCCCCCGCGCGGGAGGTTCCCCATGCGCCAGCGGTACAGCTTCCACTTCGACCAGGCCGGGCACTCGGTCACCGTCAACGTCCGCTCCGGCTGGATCACCGAGACCGAGCTGCTGGTGGACGGCAAGGAATGCGCCTTCCACCGCGTCCACGGGCACGGCGTCTACCCGCTGACGCTCGCCGCCCAACTCGCCGAGGAGCCGCCGCTGCCGCTCTCGGTACGGCTGGACCGCACGGGCGCGGCCGAGCACCCGTACTCCTGCGTCCTGGAGGTCGCGGGAGCCGAGCACCCGATGCCGGAGCGCGCGGCGCGCTGAGCGCCGCCTCCCGGGCGACTTGCCCGCCGATAATACGAAACCGTACTATCCGAAAACGTGAAGTTCGAAACCGAAGCGTCCGGCGAGCAGTCCGCACTGCTCGCGCTCCAGCGCGCGACCCACGCCACGCTCCACCTGCTCGCCACCGAGCTGGTCGACCTCGACCTGACCGCCTCCGAGATCAACGCCCTCGCCAACCTCGCCGACGGACACGGCCGGACGGTCTCCGAACTCGGCACCGCCGTCGGCACCCGGCCGACCACGCTGACCGGCGTCCTGGACCGCCTGGAACGCCGCGGCCACATCACCCGCGGCACCCGCGCCGGGGACCGCCGCTCGGTACTGATCGAGCTCACCCCCACCGGCCGAATCACCGCCGACACCATCCGGCAGACCGTCGCCGACCTCGAACGCCGCGCACTCGGCAACCTCTCCCCCGCCCAGGTGGACGGCTTCCACGCCACCCTCCGGGCCCTGACGAAGGCCTCCTCATGAACTCCCCCGAAACTCCCGAAACCCCCGACCCCTTCGGCGAGTTGCTGCGCGAGGCGATGGCCGGCGCAGACCGCTTCGGCCACCGTCAGCACGTCCGGCTCAGCTGGCTCGCCGTCCGCCGCCACGGCAGCGCCACCGCCCTCGACCTGGTCGGCGACGGCATCCGCCGCACCGCCGCCAAGGCCGGGGCGCCACAGAAGTTCCACGTCACCATGACCCGGGCCTGGATGGAGCTGGTGGCCCACCACGCCGACGCCGCAACCGACTTCGAGGACTTCGCCGCCCGTCACCCCGAGCTGCTCGACAAGGACCTGCTCGCCCGCCACTACCGCCCCGAGACCCTCACGAGCGACCAGGCCCGCACGACCTGGGTCGAACCCGACCTGGTGCCGTTCCCCTAGCCTTCCCCAGCCTTCCCTAGCCTTCCCGGCTGCCGTCCCGGACCTCCGTCACGATCTCCTCGATCGCCTTGCGGGCCCGCTCGGCGTCCTCGGCGACCAGACCGATCCTGGTCCGGCGGTCGAGCACGTCGGCGACGTCCAGCGCGCCCTCGTGCGTGACGGCGTAGGCGACCTCGGCGCGCGTCACGTCCAGGCCTTCCGCGATCGGCGTCAACTCCCCGGCGGCCACCACCTCCTGGGACGATCCGCCGTAGCGGGCGAGCAGCGAGCCGGGCACGGCGCCCGCCGGGAGCGGACGGCTGTCCCGGTGGGTCGGGGCCCCGACCAGCGGCAGGCGGGCCGTCCAGCAGGCCCGGGCCGGCAGGCCGCGCAGCCGGACGGCGGCGTCCACCGCGTCCTCGGCCATCCGCCGGTAGGTGGTGAGCTTGCCGCCGACCACCGTGACCAGCCCGGACGGCGACTCCAGCACCGCGTGCTCCCGGGAGATGTCGGCGGTGCTGCCGCCCCCGGTGTCGATCAGCGGCCGCAGCCCCGCGTACGCGCCGCGCACGTCCGCCCTGGTCAGCGCGGTGCTCAGGGCGGCGTTGACGGTGTCGAGCAGGAAGGCGAGCTCCCCCTCGGCGGGCTGCGGCTCGTCCGGGATCGGACCGGGCGCGTCCTCGTCGGTCAGCCCGATCGCCACCCGGCCGAGCTGCTGGGGCAGCGCGAAGACGAAGCGGCTGGTCGAACCGGGCACCGGCACGGTGAGCGCCGCGGTCGGGTGGCCGAGCGCGGCGGCGTCCACCAGGAGGTGGGTGCCCCGGCTGGGGCGCAGCCTGATCGACGGGTCCACCTCGCCCGCCCAGACGCCGGTGGCGTTGACCACCGCGCCGGCCTCGACGGTCAGCGACTGCCCGGTGACGGTGTCGGTGAGCCGGGCGCAGCCGCCCGTCACGGACTCCGCCCGCACCCTGGTCAGCACGGTGGCGCCGTACTGCGCCGCGGTCCGCGCCAGCGCCACCACCAGCCGTGCGTCGTCCACGAGTTGGCCGTCGTGCGCGACCAGCGCGCCGGACAGTCCGGCGGTCCGCACGCCCGGCACCAGCTGCCGCGTCCGCGCGGCGCCGATCCGGCGCACCCGGGGCAGCAGCGCGCCCGGCGTCCCGGCACTGAGCCTCAGCGCGTCCCCGGCGTGGAAGCCCACCCGGATCAGCGAGGCCTGCCCGGGGCGCAGCAACCCCGGGAGCAGCGGCACCAGTTGGGGCAGCGCGCGGATCAGGTGCGGGGCGGTGCGGGTCATCAGCACGCCGCGCTCGATCGCGCTCTCCCGGGCCACCCCGATCCGCCCGGAGGCGAGGTAGCGCAGGCCGCCGTGCACCAGCTTGGAGCTCCAGCGGCTGGTGCCGAACGCCAGGTCGCGGGACTCGACCAGCACCGTGCGCAGCCCGCGCGAGGCGGCGTCCAGGGCCACCCCGGCGCCGGTGACGCCGCCGCCGATCACCAGCAGGTCGACCCGCGGGCGGTCCCCCAGCACTTCGAGTTCCGCCCGGCGCCGGCCGGCGTCGAGTCGGCTGGAGCCGGCGTAAGGAGTGGCGGAGCGAGCGGCGGAGGATCCGGCGGGCGTCGAGGTCATGGCGCGAGGTATCCGTTCAGTGCTCTGGTCAGTTCGCGCCGCCAGGCGGCCTCCGGCAGCAGGGAGGCGACCATGCGGTGCGACTGGACGGTGGACTGGGCGATCAGCAGGACCATGGCGGCCAGTTCGACCGGCTCCCCGGCCCGGATCGAACCGTGCGCCTGCCCCTGTTCGATGCCGGCCCGCAGCGCCTCCAGCAGGCCGCGCTGGCTGGTGCCGAGCCGCTCGACGACGTATTCCAGCAGCAGGTCGGAGTCGGCGGAGCGCAGCAGCGCGCCGAGCACCGGGTGGTCCCGCAGCCGGACGGCCACCTCGACGACCCCGTCCACGAAGGCCTCCCGGCCGATCGGGGCGCCGTCGCCCCCGAGGGTCAGGGCGACGCCCTCCCGGGTGGCCCGGATCTCCCGGGTGAGCAGGGCGCCGATCACCGCCCGGACGTCCGGCCAGCGCCGGTAGACGGTCGGCCGGCTGACCCCGGCGCGGCGGGCGATCTCCGCCAACTGCGTTCGGCGCACGCCGAGATGGACGATCAGGTCGGCGGCGGCGTCCAGGATCGCGTCGTCGGTGCTGCGCGCGGGACTGCCAGGGGGCTCGGCGTTACTACTTGACATGATGTGTGAAACTGTAACGCATGGCATCTGAGACGCAAGCGGGACCGGCCGGCGCCGCGCTGCCGCTCCCCCCGATGAAGTGGGACGCCTGGGGCGACCCGGCCCTCGCCAAGGAGCTGTCCGCGGACATCAAGGGACTGCTCGCCGCCGCCCTCGGCGTCACCGGCGACGCCACCCCCGGACCGGCCGCCGACGAGGTCGTCCTGCACCCCTCGCGGATCGCCGCCGACGACCTCAAGGCCCTCGCCGCCGCCGTCGGCGAGACCAACGTCAGCGCCGCCGACGCCGACCGGCTCCCCCGCGCCGGCGGCAAGTCCACCCCCGACCTGCTGCGCCGCCGCAGCCGCGACCCCCAGGACGCGCCCGACGCCGTCGTGCTGCCCGGCGACGAGCAGGAGATCGCCGCCGTCCTCGCGCTCTGCGCCGAACGCCGCATCGCCGTCGTCCCGTTCGGCGGCGGCACCAGCGTCGTCGGCGGCCTCGACCCCGAGCGCGGCGGCCTCACCGCCGTCATCTCGCTCGACCTGCGCCGCCTCGACCGGCTCCACGACCTCGACGAGACCTCCGGCGAGGCCGTCCTCGGCGCCGGCCTCACCGGCCCCGCCGCCGAGGCCCTGCTCGCCGAACGCGGCTACGAACTCGGCCACTACCCGCAGAGCTTCCGCTACGCCACCCTCGGCGGCTTCGCCGCCACCCGCTCCTCCGGCCAGGACTCGGCCGGCCACGGGCGCTTCGACGAGATGGTCCGCGGTCTGCGCGTCGTCACCCCCGCCGGTGTGCTCGACCTCGGCCGCGCCCCCGCCTCCGCCGCCGGCCCCGACCTGCGCGAGCTCTTCCTCGGCTCCGAAGGCACCCTCGGCGTCATCACCGCCGTCCGCCTGCGCGTTCACCCGCTGCCCGCCGTCAAGGCCTACGAGGCCTGGAGCCTGCCCGACTTCGCCACCGGCAGCGCCGCCCTGCGCGCCGTCGAACAGGCCGGCACCGGCCCCACCGTCATCCGGCTCTCCGACGAGGCCGAGACGATGGTCAACCTCGCCACGACCGAACAGATCGGCGGCGCCCCCGCCATCACCGGCTGCCTCGCCGTCACCGTCTTCGAAGGCACCGCCGAACAGGTCGCCACCCGCCACCGGCTCACCCGCGACACCCTGCTCGCCGCCGGCGCCACCTCTGTCGGCGAGGCCCCCGCCCGGGCCTGGGAACACGGCCGCTTCAACGCCCCCTACCTGCGGGACTCCCTGCTCGGCGCCGGCGCCCTCTGCGAAACCCTGGAGACCGCGACCAGTTGGAGCCGGCTCCCGCAGCTGCGGACCGCCGTCACCGAGGCCCTCACCACCGCCCTGCCCGGCGCCCTCGTCCTCTGCCACATCTCGCACGTCTACCCGACCGGCGCCTCGCTCTACTTCACCGTCGTCGCCGCCCTCGGCGAGGACCCGCTCACCCGGTGGGCCGCCGCCAAGCGCGCCGCCGGCGACGCCATCGTCACCGCCGGCGGCACCATCACCCACCACCACGCCGTCGGCGCCGACCACCGGCCCTGGATGAGCGACGAGATCGGCGAGCTCGGCGTGCGCATCCTGCGCGCCGTCAAGGCCGAACTCGACCCGGCGGGCATCCTCAACCCCGGCAAGCTGATCCCGTGACCGGCGGTCCGCGAGCCATCAGGCGAGTGGCCGTCCTCAGCAACCCGGCGGGGGGGGGCGGGCCCCCCCCCCCCCCCCCCCCCCCCCCCCCCCCCCCCCCGCCCCCCCCCCCCCGCCCCC
>NZ_JBHWIO010000005.1:163852-183703 GCF_042732075.1 Kitasatospora sp. NPDC059812 | reverse complement strand
TGCTACTGAGTAGCGGGGACAGGATTTGAACCTGCGACCTCTGGGTTATGAGCCCAGCGAGCTACCGAGCTGCTCCACCCCGCGTCGGTAAACACGACTCTACGCGACTTCTGCCAGGGAACCTAATCGCTGCCCCGCAGACCCCCCGGTCCCGGGCCGCGCAGCAGGAACGCCGCAGGGCGGCCACCCCGCGAGGGGTGACCGCCCTGACAGCCGAACGTCGGACTCAGCCGGTGTACGGGCCGTAGTCGTAGTCGTCCAGCGGGACCGCCTGGCCGGAGCCGGCGCCGAAGGGCGACAGGTCGTAGTCGTCGTAGCCGACGGCCGAGTACATCGCGGCCTTGGCCTCCTCGGTCGGCTCGACCCGGATGTTGCGGTAGCGGGGAAGACCCGTACCGGCCGGGATGAGCTTACCGAGGATGACGTTCTCCTTGAGGCCCAGCAGCGGGTCCGACTTGGCGTGGATCGCCGCGTCGGTGAGGACCCGGGTCGTCTCCTGGAAGGAGGCGGCCGACAGCCAGGACTCGGTGGCCAGCGAGGCCTTGGTGATACCCATCAGCTGCGGACGGCCGGAGGCGGGGTGACCACCCTCGGCGACCACGCGACGGTTCTCGGTCTCGAAGCGGCCGCGCTCGACGAGCTCGCCCGGGAGCAGCTCGGCGTCGCCCGACTCGATGATCGTCACGCGGCGGAGCATCTGCCGGATGATGATCTCGATGTGCTTGTCGTGGATCGACACACCCTGCGAGTTGTAGACCTTCTGGACCTCGGCGACCAGGTGGATCTGGACGGCACGCTGGCCCATGATCCGCAGGACGTCGTGCGGGTTGGTGGCACCCATGGTCAGCTTCTGGCCGACCTCGACCGCCTCGCCCTCGCTGACCAGCAGCTTCACACGCTTGGAGACGGGGTAGGCGATCTCCTCGCTGCCGTCGTCCGGGGTGATGACGAGCTTGCGGGTCTTCTCGGTGTCCTCGATCCGCGCCCGGCCGGTGGCCTCCGAGATCGGGGCCACACCCTTGGGGGTACGGGCCTCGAAGAGCTCGACGACACGCGGCAGACCCTGGGTGATGTCGTCACCGGCCACACCACCGGTGTGGAAGGTACGCATCGTCAGCTGGGTGCCGGGCTCACCGATGGACTGGGCGGCGATGATGCCGACCGCCTCACCGATGTCGACCAGCTTGCCGGTGGCCAGCGAACGCCCGTAGCAGAAGGCGCAGGTGCCGACGGCCGACTCGCAGGTCAGGATCGAGCGGGTCTTGACCTCGCCGATGCCGTGGCGGATCAGCTCGTCGATCAGCACGTCACCGAGGTCGGTGTTGGCGGTGGCAAGGAGCTTGCCGTCCACCGTGATGTCCTCGGCGAGCATGCGGGCGTACACGCTGGTCTCGACGTCGTCGGCCTTGCGCAGGACGCCGTCCGCGCCGACGGTGCCGATCGCCAGCTTCAGGCCGCGCTCGGTACCGCAGTCCTCCTCGCGAATGATGACGTCCTGGGAGACGTCGACCAGACGACGGGTGAGGTAGCCGGAGTCGGCGGTACGGAGGGCGGTGTCCGCCAGACCCTTACGGGCACCGTGGGTGGAGATGAAGTACTCCAGCACGGTGAGACCCTCACGGAACGACGCCTTGATGGGTCGCGGGATGGTCTCGTTCTTGGCGTTCGACACCAGACCACGCATACCGGCGATCTGGCGCATCTGCATCATGTTTCCACGAGCACCCGAGTCGACCATCATGAAGATGGGGTTCGTCTTCGGGAAGTTCTCGTTCATGGCCTCGGCGACCTCGTTGGTCGCCTGGGTCCAGATGCCGATGAGCTCCTGCTTGCGCTCGTCGTTGGTGATCAGGCCGCGCTCGTACTGACGCTGGACCTTCTCCGCCTTCGCCTCGTAGCCCTCGAGGATCTGGGGCTTGTTCGGCGGGACGACGACGTCGGAGATCGAGACGGTGACACCCGAGCGGGTCGACCAGTGGAAACCGGACGCCTTCAGGTTGTCCAGGGTCGCCGCGACGACGACCTTGGGGTAGCGCTCCGCCAGGTCGTTGACGATCGCGGAGAGCTGCTTCTTGCCCACCTCGTAGTCGACGAACGGGTAGTCCTCGGGCAGCAGCTCGTTGAAGAGCGCGCGGCCCAGGGTGGTGGTCAGACGGAACGGCTCGCCGTCGAACCAGGCCGTCTGGCCCTCCTCGTCCACCGGCGGGGTCCAGCCGCGCGGCGGGACGGTGCCGGCCGGCAGGCGCAGCTCGATCGGGGCCTGGACGTCCAGCTCGCGGGCGTCGAAGGCCATGACGGCCTCGGCGGTCGAGGAGAAGGAACGGCCACCGCCCTTCACCGTCTCCCGGTCCGAGGTCAGGAAGAACAGACCGAGCACCATGTCCTGGGTCGGCATGGTGACGGGGCGACCGTCGGCCGGCTTCAGGATGTTGTTCGAGGACAGCATCAGGATGCGGGCCTCGGCCTGCGCCTCCGCGGAGAGCGGCAGGTGGACGGCCATCTGGTCACCGTCGAAGTCCGCGTTGAACGCGGTGCAGACGAGCGGGTGGATCTGGATGGCCTTGCCCTCGACCAGCTGGGGCTCGAAGGCCTGGATGCCGAGGCGGTGCAGGGTGGGCGCACGGTTCAGCAGGACGGGGTGCTCGGCGATGACCTCTTCGAGCACGTCCCACACGACCGGGCGGGCACGCTCGACCATGCGCTTGGCCGACTTGATGTTCTGCGCGTGGTTCAGGTCGACCAGGCGCTTCATCACGAACGGCTTGAAGAGCTCCAGCGCCATGGCCTTGGGCAGACCGCACTGGTGCAGCTTGAGCTGCGGGCCGACGACGATGACCGAACGGGCCGAGTAGTCGACGCGCTTGCCGAGCAGGTTCTGGCGGAAACGACCCTGCTTGCCCTTCAGCATGTCGCTGAGGGACTTCAGCGGGCGGTTGCCCGGGCCGGTGACCGGACGGCCGCGACGGCCGTTGTCGAACAGGGCGTCGACGGCCTCCTGGAGCATGCGCTTCTCGTTGTTCACGATGATCTCGGGCGCGCCGAGGTCGAGAAGCCGCTTCAGGCGGTTGTTGCGGTTGATCACGCGGCGGTACAGGTCGTTCAGGTCGGAGGTCGCGAAGCGGCCACCGTCCAGCTGCACCATCGGACGCAGGTCCGGCGGGATGACCGGGACGCAGTCCAGCACCATGCCGTTGGGCTTGTTGGTGGTCTGCAGGAACGCGGAGACGACCTTGAGGCGCTTCAGCGCACGGGTCTTCTTCTGGCCCTTGCCGGTACGGATGATCTCGCGCAGGCGCTCGGACTCCTCCGCCAGGTCGAAGGTCTCGAGGCGGTCCTTGAGGGCCGCCGCGCCCATCGAGCCGGAGAAGTAGGTGCCGAAGCGGTCGCGCAGCTCGCGGTAGAGCAGCTCGTCGCCCTCGAGGTCCTGGACCTTGAGGTTCTTGAAGCGGGCCCACACCTCGTCGAGGCGGTCGAGCTCGCGCTGCGCGCGGTCGCGCAGCTGCTTCATCTCGCGCTCGGCGCCCTCGCGCACCTTGCGGCGCACGTCGGCCTTGGCGCCCTCGGCCTCCAGCTCGGCCAGGTCGGTCTCGGCCTTCTTGGCACGGGCCTCGAGGTCGGAGTCGCGGCGGTTCTCGATCTGCTGGCGCTCGACCGAGACGTGCGCCTCCAGGGACGGCAGGTCGCGCTGGCGGCGCTCGTCGTCGACCCAGGTGATCATGTAGGCGGCGAAGTAGATGACCTTCTCGAGGTCCTTCGGCGCCAGGTCGAGCAGGTAGCCCAGGCGGGACGGCACGCCCTTGAAGTACCAGATGTGGGTGACCGGGGCGGCCAGCTCGATGTGGCCCATCCGCTCACGGCGCACCTTGGCGCGGGTCACCTCGACGCCGCAGCGCTCACAGATGATGCCCTTGAAGCGGACGCGCTTGTACTTACCGCAGTAGCACTCCCAGTCCCGGGTGGGGCCGAAGATCTTCTCGCAGAAGAGTCCGTCCTTTTCGGGCTTCAGGGTGCGGTAGTTGATGGTCTCCGGCTTCTTGACCTCGCCGTGCGACCACTGGCGGATGTCGTCGGCGGTGGCCAGGCCGATGCGGAGCTCGTCGAAGAAGTTGACGTCAAGCACTGGTCGTCAAGCCCTCTTTCGTAAGTCGAGAGTCGTTCATGTGGTCTGAGGGGGGCCTGGGGGCGGGCCGGCTGCTCGGGCAGCCGGCCCAACCTCCGTCAGACCTCTTCGACGCTGCTCGGCTCGCGCCGGGACAGGTCAATGCCGAGCTCCTCGGCGGCGCGGAACACGTCCTCGTCGGAGTCCCGCATCTCGATGGACTGGCCGTCCGAGGACAGCACCTCCACGTTGAGGCAGAGCGACTGCATTTCCTTGATGAGGACCTTGAAGGACTCGGGAATGCCGGGCTCGGGGATGTTCTCGCCCTTGACGATGGCCTCGTAGACCTTCACACGGCCGAGGACGTCGTCGGACTTGATGGTGAGCAGCTCCTGCAGCGCGTAAGCAGCGCCGTACGCCTCAAGGGCCCACACCTCCATCTCACCGAAGCGCTGACCACCGAACTGCGCCTTACCACCGAGCGGCTGCTGGGTGATCATCGAGTACGGACCGGTCGAACGGGCGTGCAGCTTGTCGTCGACCAGGTGGTGCAGCTTGAGGATGTACATGTAGCCGACCGAGACCGGCATCGGGAACGGCTCGCCGGAGCGGCCGTCGAACAGCCGGGCCTTGCCGGTGGAGTTCACCAGGCGCTCACCGTCACGGGTGAGGGTGGTGTTGTCCAGCAGGCCGGTGATCTCGTCCTCGCGGGCGCCGTCGAAGACCGGGGTGGCGAGGTTGGTGCCGCCCTGGACGGTGTCGGCGCCGATCGCCTGGAGGCGCTGGGCCCACTCGTCGGCGAGGCCGGAGACGTCCCAGCCCTGCTTGGCGAGCCACCCGAGGTGGATCTCCAGGACCTGTCCCGGGTTCATTCGGGACGGGACACCCAGCGGGTTGAGGATGATGTCGACCGGGGTGCCGTCCTCCAGGAACGGCATGTCCTCGACCGGCAGGATCTTCGAGATGACGCCCTTGTTGCCGTGACGGCCGGCGAGCTTGTCACCGTTGGTGATCTTGCGCTTCTGGGCCACGTAGACGCGGACCAGCTGGTTCACGCCCGGGGGCAGCTCGTCGCCCTCTTCGCGGTCGAAGACGCGGACGCCGATGACCTTGCCGGACTCACCGTGCGGCACCTTCAGCGAGGTGTCGCGGACCTCACGGGCCTTCTCACCGAAGATCGCGCGGAGCAGGCGCTCCTCCGGGGTCAGCTCGGTCTCACCCTTGGGCGTGACCTTGCCGACCAGGATGTCGCCGGTGACGACGTCGGCGCCGATGCGGATGATGCCGCGCTCGTCGAGGTCGGCGAGGACCTCCTCGGAGACGTTCGGGATGTCCCGGGTGATCTCCTCGGGGCCGAGCTTGGTGTCACGGGCGTCGACCTCGTGCTCCTCGATGTGGATCGAGGAGAGGACGTCGTCCTGCACGAGGCGCTGCGACAGGATGATCGCGTCCTCGTAGTTGTGACCCTCCCACGACATGAACGCCACGAGCAGGTTCTTGCCGAGGGCCATCTCGCCCTCGTCGGTGCACGGGCCGTCGGCCAGCACCTGGCCGGACTCGACCCGGGCGCCCTCGTCCACGAGCACCTTCTGGTTGAAGGCGGTGCCCTGGTTGGAGCGGGTGAACTTGGCGGCGCGGTACGTGGTGTACGTGCCGTCGTCGTTGGCGACGGTGACGTAGTCGGCCGAGACCTCCTGGACGACACCGGCCTTCTCAGCGGTGATGACGTCCGCGGCGTCGACGGCGCAGCGGTACTCCATGCCGGTACCGACCAGCGGAGCCTCGCTCTTCAGCAGCGGCACCGCCTGGCGCATCATGTTCGAGCCCATGAGCGCGCGGTTGGCGTCGTCGTGCTCGAGGAACGGGATCATGGCGGTCGCGACCGACACCATCTGGCGCGGCGAGACGTCCATGTAGTCGATCTCGGTGCCCGGGATGTAGTCGATCTCGCCGCCACGGCGGCGGACCAGGACACGCGGCTCGGCGAAGGTCAGCTCCGCCGTCAGCGGGGCGTTGGCCTGCGCGATGACGTAGCGGTCCTCCTCGTCGGCCGTGAGGTAGTCGACCTGCTCCGTGACGACACCCTCGATGACCTTGCGGTACGGGGTCTCGATGAAGCCGAAGGCGTTGACCCGGCCGTACGAGGCCAGCGACCCGATCAGACCGATGTTCGGGCCTTCGGGGGTCTCGATCGGACACATGCGCCCGTAGTGCGAGGGGTGCACGTCACGGACCTCGAAGCCGGCGCGCTCACGGGAGAGACCACCGGGGCCGAGGGCGGACAGACGGCGCTTGTGGGTCAGGCCCGACAGCGGGTTCGTCTGGTCCATGAACTGCGACAGCTGGCTGGTGCCGAAGAACTCCTTGATGGAGGCGACGACCGGCCGGATGTTGATCAGGGTCTGCGGCGTGATCGCCTCGACGTCCTGGGTGGTCATGCGCTCGCGCACGACGCGCTCCATACGGGCGAGACCCGTACGGACCTGGTTCTGGATGAGCTCGCCGACGTTGCGCAGGCGACGGTTGCCGAAGTGGTCGATGTCGTCGACCTCGACCACGATGTCGCGACCGGTCTGGTCGTTCCACTCGGTCTCACCGGCGTGCAGCTTCACCAGGTACTTGATCGCACCGATGATGTCGGGCTCGGTGAGCACGCCGGAGTCCAGCGACTCGGCGTTGCCCAGCTTCCGGTTGACCTTGTAGCGGCCCACCTTGGCGAGGTCGTAGCGCTTCGGGTTGAAGTACAGGTTCTCCAGAAGCGTCTGCGCGGCCTCGCGCGTCGGCGGCTCGCCAGGACGCAGCTTGCGGTAGATGTCCAGAAGCGCGTCGTCCTGGCCCTGGGTGTGGTCCTTCTCCAGGGTGTTGCGCATGGACTCGTACTCGCCGAACTCCTCGAGAATCATCTCGTTGGTCCAGCCGAGCGCCTTGAGCAGCACGGTGACGGACTGCTTGCGCTTGCGGTCGATGCGGACGCCGACCATGTCGCGCTTGTCGATCTCCATCTCCAGCCAGGCACCACGCGAGGGGATGACCTTGCAGGAGTAGATGTCCTTGTCGGACACCTTGTCCAGGGTGGAGTCGAAGTACACGCCCGGGGAGCGGACCAGCTGCGACACGACGACACGCTCGGTGCCGTTGATCACGAACGTGCCCTTGTGGGTCATGAGCGGGAAGTCGCCCATGAAGACCGTCTGAGACTTGATCTCACCGGTCTCGTTGTTGGTGAACTCGGCCGTGACGAAGAGCGGAGCCGCGAACGTGAAGTCGCGGTCCTTGCACTCGTCAATCGAGTTCTTCGGCGGCTCGAAACGGTGGTCGCGGAAGGTCAGCGACATCGACCCACTGAAGTCCTCGATCGGGGAGATCTCCTCGAAGATCTCCTCCAGACCGGACTTGGTGGGGACGTCCTGACCGTTCTCCAGCGCCGCCTCGACCCGGGACTTCCAGGCCGCATTGCCGAGCAGCCAGTCAAAGCTCTCGGTCTGCAGGGCCAGGAGGTTGGGGACCTCGAGGGGCTCCTTGATCTTCGCGAAGGAGACGCGGAGCGGGGCGGTGGATGCGGCGGAATTGTTCGAGGCGTTGCGCGGCGCGGCCAAGAGGGGGGTCCTTCCGAGGGCTCGGAGCTCACTACGCGCGTACCAGCCGGGCCTTCACGGGCTTGGTCCCGCCTCCCTCGCCACTGGCCTCCGCCGGGATCGGAATCCCAGGTCAGAGCCGCTTTGCGGAGGCGATGCCAGACCCCTTCAGGGCAACGCAAACTCCGGGCGACGAGTCACGGAGCAGCTAACAGGCAGCGCAAAGGGACAGTGTAGCCAAAGGGCACACTGCTGTCCAGCTCTGATTCGGAAACCGAATCGGAGACTCCTCCCGGTAGCCGGCGGACGCGAACGCCCACCGGGTACTGCACCGGCCCGGGCACTGCCCGGGCCCCATAACTCACGTGGAGTCATTTCCCGCCTGAGCCACTGGTTATGCATCCAGTGGCAAACCAACCGGGCGGACTCGCGCCTTGAGAATCGCGCGCCTCGCCGGGTTCGTCAAGGGCCCGCAGGCGGTGCGGACCTCGACCCGTCCATCGGCCGGACGCCCCCCGGCGTTACAGAAGCCGTGGTGGGGGCCACCGTCGATGACGGTGATCACCATACCCGTCCGCACCGACGCTGCCGAGTGGGCTCTCGGCCACACCGGCGCGTCCCGGCCGCGGAGCGGTCCCAGGGCCGTCCAGGGCCGTCCAGGGCCGGAAACGCGAAAAAGCCGGGCCGACCACCCACAAGGGTGATCGGCCCGGCTTCAGGCCCCCTCAGAGGGGGCGAGAAGTCACTTGACGGTGACCTTGGCGCCGGCACCCTCGAGGGCGGCCTTGGCCTTCTCGGCAACGTCCTTGGCAACCTTCTCCAGGACCTTGGCACCAGCGGTGTCAACGAGGTCCTTGGCCTCCTTCAGGCCGAGGGAGGTCAGGGTGCGCACCTCCTTGATGACCTGGATCTTCTTGTCGCCGGCACCATCGAGGATGACGTCGAACTCGTCCTGCTCCTCGACGGCCTCAACGGCGGCCGGGCCACCGGCGGCGGCAACGGCGACCGGGGCGGCGGCGGTGACGTCGAACTTCTCCTCGAAGGCCTTCACGAAGCCAGCGAGCTCGATGAGGGTGAGGTCCTCGAACTGCGCGAGCAGCTCGTCCTGGGACAGCTTCGCCATGATGGCGTCCTTCCACTAAATCGGCAGGTGATGCCGTATGTACGGGTGGGGCGGGCACGGGCCCGCAGCGAGGCGTGAGCCTGCCGATTACTCGGCGGCGGCGTCCTCGGCGGCGGGAGCCGGCGTACCGGCACCGCCCTGCTCGACCTTGTCGCGCAGCGCGTCCACAGTGCGGACGAGCTTCGACGGCAGGGCCTGGAAGAGCGCGGCAGCCTGGGACTGCTTGGCCTTCAGGGCACCCGCCAGCTTGGCGAGCAGCACCTCGCGGGACTCGAGGTCCGCGAGCTTCTTGATCTCATCGGCGGACAGCGCCTTACCGTCAAGGACACCGCCCTTGATGATGAGAGCGGGGTTCTCCTTGGCGAAGTCACGCAGAGCCTTCGCCGACTCCACCGGGTCACCGGTGACGAAGGCGACAGCCGTCGGACCGTTGAACAGGTCGTCGAGCTCCGAAATCCCGGCCTCGTTGGCCGCGATCTTGGTCAGCGTGTTCTTCACCACGGCGTACTCGGCGTTCTCGCCGAGCGAGCGACGCAGGGTCTTGACCTGCTTCACCGAGAGACCGCGGTACTCGGTCAGCAGCGCCGCGGAGGAGCCACGGAACTTGTCCGTGATCTCGGCGACGGCAGCAGCCTTGTCGGGCCTTGCCATAGGCTTACGCCTCCTTCCGTGATGTCGAAATCCGGCCGACCGCGAAAGTCGACCATTCACGCCTCGAACCAACCGGACGGAAGGAAAGCCTGCGGAAAGCAGATGAGCCCCGATGCGCAGGGCGCACGGGGCTCGAAACGACCTCAACGGATGTTCGCGCGAACGCGGACCCGGAAGTCGAAGCTCCAGACACACCTGCGCGGGCTGCCTGCGACGAAGCGCAGATCCTTCGGCCACCGAATCCCTCGCGAGCACGGTGACAACCAGCGGTCTTTGGCTTCGGTAACAGTAACCGGACTCCGCCGTCCGGGGCAAATCGCCCCTGAACGGCCGATGCCCGCCGGGCCGGCCGCGCCGGACGGGGCTCAGCGGGCCAGCGGGGAGACCGTCCGGGGCCCGGTGTCCACGGTGTCCGTCTCGGCCGGGGCCTGCACCGAGAGCAGGGCGCCGGCGAAGTCGGAGTAGAGCACCGAGTCGTCCGCCCGGCCGCTGTCACCGCTGCCGGTGCGCTGGAGCCGGACCAGCTGGTCCTTGTCGTTGAGCCAGAGGTCCACGGTGAGCGAGATCGAGCCGCCGGGGGCCAGCGCGGCCCGCAGGCCGTCCCGGCGGGCCTGGGTCAGCTGGGTCTGGGCGGCGGCGTAGCGCTCGGCGGTGGTGGTGATCCGGTAGTGCTCGACCGTCGAGTCGTCGAACCTCTCCTCGCCGATGAACCGGGGGTCCACCCCGTCGGCGGTGGCGGCGGCCAGCGCCTCGACCGGGTTCAGCAGGTCGATCAGCCCCGCGTACGGGACCTCCCGGTGGCCGTCCGGGTCCGGCGGGACGGAGAAGCGCTCCCAGTGCCGGCCGCCCTGGCGGGCCGCGGTGGCGGCGTCGCCGCCCTGGTAGGCGACGGTGTCCACGACGATCAGCTGCTCGGCGTCGGCCGGGGTGGAGCGCTTGATCTGGAGCGCCGTCTTGGGCTGCCAGAACAGCGGCCCGGCCCCGGCGTCCGCGCCCAGCCGGTAGCTGACCTTGGCCCGGCGGGCGGTCTGCATCGCCAGCTGGGCGGAGACCAGGACGCCGTGCGGCGAGCGGTCGCTGGGCTTGGCCGCCTCGGTCGACGAGGAACTGGTCGGGGTCGGGCTGCCGGAGGGCGTGGACGGCGCGCCGCCACCCCCGCCGCATCCGGCCAGCCCGCTCGCCAGCAGGACGACCGCGGCCAGCGCCGCCAACCGCCGTCGTCCTGCCATCGTCTGGTCCCCTCTCGCCCGGGCGCCGCGTCGGCGGCTTTCGTTCCGGCCACCTTGCCACCCTGACCCGGATCAGCCGGTGGCGCCCCCCTTGCCGAGCTTCGCCAGCTCGGCCAGTTCCACCGTGTCGGCCGCGCCCGGCACCGCGGCGGTGACCGGCGTGCCGTAGTCCGAGTAGAGGACGGTGGACTTGAACGCGCCCGCCTTGGTGTCGCCGGTCGCGCTCCGCTGGACGACCAACTGGTCGGCGTCCACCCAGAGGTCTCGTCGGCTCCGGTGCGCGGGCTCGGCGGATCAGCCGAGCAGTTTGAGGAGGTCGGTCTCGCTGCCGAGGTCGGTGGCGGCGGGGGCGTCGATCTTCGCGGCCTTGCCGAGGTCCGCGTACTTGACGGTGACGGCGTCGTGCTCGCCGTTCTTGTCCCCGTACTCCTGGTACTGGACGAGTTCCTGCCGGCCGTTGAGCCAGAAGTCGATGGTGAGGGTCCTGCCGTCCTCTTCCAGGGACTTCTGGACGGCCGTGCGCTGGCCGGCCGTGAGCGCTGGCATGGCGGCCACCATGGCGGAGGCCTCCTCGACCGCCCGCAGGTGGGTGACCTGGACGCCATCGAGGCTCTCCTGGCCGACCTTGGCGGGCTTGCCGCTCTGTGCGGCGAGCCCGAGCTGGGCGACCGGGTTGAGCAGTTGGCTCATCAGCAGGACGCCGTTGCCGAGTTCGTTCGAGGCGGGCAGCTTGATCCAGTGCTTGCCGCCCATGGCTGCGGCCTCGCTGTCGCCGCCGCCGAGGTAGCCGTCGGTCCCGATCACCCGGAACCGGATCTTCTTGGTCTCGACCTCGCCCGTCAGGTCGACGGCCGCCCGGTTCGGGTCCTTCCAGTCGGCGTCACCGCTGCCCGCGGTGTGGGTCGAGCCGTCCGGGGAGATCATGGTGACCTTGCCGTTGCCGGCCTTCTGCATCACCAGGGCGGAGGCTGCCAGCGCGGCCTTGGGGTCTCCGGTCAGCGCCGCGGCCGCCGCGTCGCCGCTCTTGGCGTCGCCGCCCTTGCTGCCGCAGGCGGTGACGGCACCGAGCAGCACGGCCGCGATGGCGACGGTCGAGGCGAGGCGCGTAGCGCGCATGGAGTCCCCCGTGAGATCCGAACGATCCGATGAAGAACCGATTTTCGGCTTCTTCTCACGCGGACTCTAACGGATCGCCAGATCCCCCACGCGCCGAACAACCCCCTCCCGTCACCCGGCTTCGACAGGGGGCGCGTCACCTTCTCCGGGGGTCGAGACATCCGTCGTGGTCACCGTGGTGCCGTCGCTCCCCCGGGCCGTCTCACGCAGTCGCAGCAGCCGCTCGTCGGGCCCGACCCAGACGTCGTAACCGATCGCCGACACCCCTCGCCGGCCGTACCAGTCGACCACCGCGGCGAGCCGTGCCGGGGTCAACTCCTGGTCCGCGCCGAAGTATTCGGCCACCGGCGTGGAGCCCTGGTAGTGCGCCACGGTCATCCCGGCCAGCTGCTCGCCGCCGAGCGAGCCGAGCTTCCCGGCCTGCGCGATCTTGTACGCGCGGCTGCCCGGGTTGGTGACCAGTGCGGTCATCCAGCCACCCGCGTAGCCGCCCGGGCCGGTGGTCGCCCGCGGATCGAGCGACTCGGCGCCGTCCCGGTCCGCGTGCTTGGGCGGGGCGCCCTGGTAGCTGAGGTCGAGTGCGCCGTCCCGCAGGGTCAGCTGCCCGGCGCCCTGCTCGTCGGTGACGCTCAGAGCGCCCTCGTCCCGGGTGCCCCAGACCAGGGTGCCGCTCGCGGTGCGGCGGCCGGCCGGGCCCTCCTCGACCACGTCGATCCGGGCGCCGCCGGCGTCGTCCAGCGCCTGGGCGGCGGCGAGCACCACCTGCCGGGGCGGTACGGGCGCGGGGTCGCCGTCGGGGGTGCGGGTTCCCGGGGCGGCCAGCAGGCTGCACCCGGTGGTGGCACCGATCAGCAGCAGGGTGGCCACCGCGGCGGCGGGGCGAAGGGTGGGCGGCACGGCACGCTCCGACGGTCACACGTTCTGCACATGATCTGACCGGCAGAGCGTACGACGCTTCGGGCAACCGTTCCCATCCACCCCTATTCCGATCCGGAAACGACGGCGGGCCCGCACCCCCGGTGAAGGGGGTACGGGCCCGCTGTACAGACTGCTTCAGAGCCGATCGGCTCAGACCGCGGCCGGGTCCTCTTCGACGAAGAGGTTGCGGGTGCGGTTCGGGTCCACGGGGATGCCGGGGCCGATCGTGGTGCTGATGGCGGTCTTCTTGATGTAGCGGCCCTTGGCGGCGGACGGCTTGGCGCGGAGCACCTCGTCCAGCGCGGCGGCGTAGTTCTCGACCAGCTGCTCGTCGGTGAAGGAGGCCTTACCGATGATGAAGTGCAGGTTCGAGTGCTTGTCGACGCGGAACTCGATCTTGCCGCCCTTGATGTCGTTGACAGCCTTGGCGACGTCCGGGGTAACGGTGCCGGTCTTCGGGTTCGGCATCAGACCACGGGGACCGAGCACGCGGCCGAGGCGGCCGACCTTGCCCATGAGGTCCGGGGTGGCGACGACGGCGTCGAAGTCCAGGCGGCCCTTGGCGACCTCGTTGATCAGCTCGTCGGAGCCGACGATGTCGGCGCCCGCAGCACGCGCGGCCTCGGCACGGTCACCGGTCGCGAAGACCAGGACCCGAGCGGTCTTACCGGTGCCGTGCGGGAGGATCACGGTGCTGCGGACCATCTGGTCGGCCTTGCGCGGGTCGACGCCCAGACGCATGGCGACCTCGACGGTGCCGTCGAACTTGGTGGTGCTGGTCGCCTTGGCGAGGCGGATGGCCTCGAGGGGGGCGTAGAGGCGGTCGCGGTCGACCTGAGCGTCCGCGGCCTTCAGAGCCTTGCTGCGCTTCACTGCTGCTCCTGAATGGTGATGGGAGTCGTGGTATCACGGGCCTGCGCAGGCCCTACCACAGGGACGAAAAGAGCTGGTCAGCCCTCGACGGTGATGCCCATCGACCGGGCGGTGCCGGCGATGATCTTCTCCGCCGCGTCCAGGTCGTTGGCGTTCAGGTCGGGCATCTTGGTGGTCGCGATGTCGCGGACCTGGGCGCTGGTGAGCTTGGCGACCTTGGTCTTGTGCGGCTCGCTGGAGCCCTTGTCCACACCGGCGGCCTTCAGGATGAGGCGCGCGGCCGGCGGCGTCTTCGTGATGAAGGTGAAGGAACGGTCGTCGTAGACCGTGATCTCCACCGGCACGATCATGCCGCGCTGCGACTCGGTCGCAGCGTTGTAGGCCTTGCAGAACTCCATGATGTTGACGCCGTGCTGGCCCAGCGCGGGGCCGACCGGCGGCGCCGGGTTGGCCGCACCGGCGTTGATCTGGAGCTTGATAAGCCCCGTGACCTTCTTCTTCTTGGGAGGCATGTCTCTCCGGGTCCTTCCGAGAGGTGAGTGCTGGTGTGTGCGGAACCGGGGCGACACCCGGCCGCCAACACACACATCGAACCAGGCTAACGCCTTAGCGCCGCTGGACCAAAACGGATCCGGGGCAGGGCCCTCGGCCCCGCCCCGGATCCGAAGATTGTGGGACTAGTTCTTCTGGATCTGGTCGAAGGAGAGCTCGACCGGGGTCTCCCGGCCGAAGATCTCGACCAGGCCCTTGACCTTCTTCGAGTCGGGGTTGATCTCGTTGATGGTCGCCTGCAGCGTCGCGAACGGACCGTCGGTGACGGTGACCGAGTCGCCGACCTCGAAGTCCAGCACCTGGATCTCGCTCGGCTTGATCGGCGAGGGCTTGCCGGCCTCCTTGGCCGCCTGGCGCTCGACGTCCGGGGCGAGCATCTTGACGACCTCGTCCAGGGTCAGCGGGTACGGGTCGTAGGCGTTGCCGACGAAGCCGGTGACACCGGGGGTGTTGCGCACGACGCCCCAGGACTCGGGGGTGAGGTCCATGCGCACCAGGACGTAGCCGGGGAGCTTGTTCTGGCGGATGGTCTTGCGGTCGCCGTTCTTGATCTGGACGACCTCCTCCTGCGGCACCTCGGCCTGGAAGATGTACTCCTCGACGTTCAGCGAGACGGCGCGCTGCTCCAGGTTCTGCTTCACCCGGTTCTCGTAGCCGGCGTAGGTGTGGATCACGTACCACTCGCCCGGCATGAAGCGCAGGTCCTCGCGGAACTTGGCGACCGGGTCGACCTCGACGGTCTCCTCAGCCTCGGCCTCCTCGGCGTCGGCGTCCTCGGCGTCGGCCTCGGTCTCCTCGGCGGCGGGCTCCACGTCGTCCTCCACGTGCAGCGCCGCCTCCTCGGCGGGCTCGCCGGCCTCGGCCTCGTCGTGCGCCTCGACCTCGTCCTCGTCGCCGTCCACGGCGTCAACGATCTGCTCGGCGGACTCGGCTTCGTCAGCCAGCTCGGCCGCGTCCAGCTCGGCGGCGACATCCGCCTCGCGGACGGTCTCGTCGGCGTCGTACAGGGGGGACTCAGACACGGTGGCTGCTTCTTTCCTGGAGATGGTGAAGGTGGCGCGCTCCGGGGCCGGCTCCGGCGGGCTGCCGCTCGCGCGGGCGCCAGGAGAGGACTCGGAGACTTCAACAGTACCGAGTCCACGGTAGCGGCCGCGTACGTCCGGCGCAGACAGCACGACCCGGGCCGAAGATTCGGCCCGGGTCGGGAGACTGCTACGGAGGTGGGACGGCCAGGTCAGCCGAAGACCAGGAGGCTCAGCTTGGAGAGGCCGTAGTCGAGGCCGGCCACGAAGCCCATCACGACCACCACGAACACGACGACGACGGTCGTGTACTGGGTGAGCTCGCTACGGGTGGGCCAGACGACCTTGCGCAGCTCGGCGATGATCTGGCGGTAGAACAGGCCGATTCGGGCGAACGGGCCCATCTTGCCGCGCTTGCCGGACTTCTTGTCACCGGCGCGGGCGGCGCGCTTGCGCTCGCGGCGCGAGAGCGACTTGTCCTCGCCCTCCGCGGGCGTGGTGTCGGCAGCGCCGTCGGCCCCCTCGGGGTTGCCGCTCTCAGGCGTTGCGGTGGAGCCCGTGGTCTCCGTCACTCGTCCTCACCTGAATCCGGGTCCGGCCGAGCGGCTCGCGCCCGATGGGGCACGAACGGCCGGCTACAAGCGGTGCTGATTCGGAGCCCTCTCCGCATCAAGCCCGCTCGCTCTGCGGAGCGAACGGGCTGAAAACGGATCAAGCAGCAGGGCAAGAGGGACTTGAACCCCCAACCGCCGGTTTTGGAGACCGGTGCTCTACCAATTGAGCTATTGCCCTACGGGGTCTCGCGACTCCGTAGCGACCAACCTACCGCATCTCCCCCCGCTGTCTGCACAGCTGGTGAAGCTCCGGTTCTTTTTCGGCGGGCCGTCGAGCAGTGAGCATACGTGGTCGAGGGGTGTTTGGTCGAACCTCTTCTTCCGGGGGAACCGGTTGTCCGGCATATGTCCGGCATGCCCGCATGATCACCGGCGGATCGGCGGGCGCCGCCATGTGGACGGTCCGGTACGGATGGTGAAACCGCGATGCCCGGTCCGTCCCGGTTCTGCGACGATGCAGACATGAGCGCTTCCACCCCGCAGCCCGACCGTTCCATCCGCCCCGCCGACCGCCGGGTCTCCGCCCGGATCGGTGCGATCGCCGAGTCCGCGACCCTCGCCGTGGACGCCAAGGCCAAGGCCCTCAAGGCGGCCGGCCGTCCGGTGATCGGCTTCGGAGCCGGCGAGCCCGACTTCCCCACCCCGGACTACATCGTCGAGGCGGCCGTCGAGGCCTGCCGCGACCCGAAGAACCACCGCTACACCCCGGCGGGTGGCCTGCCCGAGCTGAAGTCCGCGATCGCCGCCAAGACGCTGCGCGACTCCGGCTACGAGGTGGACGCCTCCCAGGTGCTGGTCACCAACGGCGGCAAGCAGGCGATCTACGAGGCGTTCGCCGCGATCCTGGACCCGGGCGACGAGGTCATCGTCCCGGCCCCGTACTGGACCACCTACCCGGAGTCGGTCCAGCTCGCCGGCGGCGTCCCGGTGGAGGTCGTGACCGACGAGACCACCGGTTACAAGGTCTCGGTCGAGCAGCTGGAGGCCGCCCGCACCGAGAACACCAAGGTGGTGCTCTTCGTCTCGCCGTCCAACCCGACCGGCGCGGTGTACACCGAGGCCGAGGCCGAGGCGATCGGCCGCTGGGCGCTGGAGCACGGCCTCTGGGTGCTCACCGACGAGATCTACGAGCACCTGGTGTACGGCGACGCCTCCTTCACCTCGCTGCCGGCCCTGCTGCCCGAGCTGGCCGACAAGTGCATCGTGGTCAACGGCGTCGCCAAGACCTACGCGATGACCGGCTGGCGGGTGGGCTGGGTGATCGGCCCCAAGGACGTCATCAAGGCCGCGACCAACCTGCAGTCGCACGCCACCTCGAACGTCTCCAACGTCGCCCAGCGCGCCGCGATCGCCGCCGTCAGCGGCGACCTGGCCGCGGTGCACGAGATGCGCACCGCCTTCGACCGCCGCCGCAAGACCATCGTGCGGATGCTCAACGAGATCGAGGGCGTGTACTGCCCCGAGCCGGAGGGCGCCTTCTACGTGTACCCGTCCGTCAAGGGCCTGCTGGGCAAGGAGATCCGCGGCCGGCGCCCGCAGAGCTCCGGCGAGCTGGCCTCGCTGATCCTGGACGAGGCCGAGGTCGCGGCCGTCCCGGGCGAGGCCTTCGGCACCCCCGGCTACCTGCGGTTCTCCTACGCGCTCGGCGACGCCGACCTGGCCGAGGGCATCGGCCGGCTGCAGAAGCTGCTCGGCGAGGCCCGCGACTGACACCCGCCGGCGCCCGCTGACGTCCGCTGAAGGCCGCTGACACCCGCGCTTCACGTCGGGTACCGCCCTCTTTCACCCCTTCGGGGGACGGAAGGAGGGCGGTTCCCGTTTGGGGGTCCGATGCGGCAGTATCGGCGAATGGAACGCCTGTTGAATCCGCGAGACGTCAGGGACCTCCCGAAGGCCCACCTGCACCTGCACTTCACCGGCTCGATGCGGCCCGCCACACTGCTGGAGCTGGCCGACAAGCACGGCGTCCGACTGCCGGAGGCGCTCAGCTCCGGCGAGCCGCCGCAACTGCGGGCCACCGACGAACGCGGCTGGTTCCGCTTCCAGCGCCTGTACGACACCGCCCGCTCGGTGCTGCGGGACGAGGAGGACATCCGCCGGCTGGTCCTGGAGACCGCCCAGGACGAGCGGCGGGACGGCTCCCGCTGGCTGGAGATCCAGGTCGACCCGACCTCGTACGCGCCCCGACTGGGCGGGCTGATCCCCGCGCTGGAGCTGATCCTGGACGCCGTGGAGAACGCCGCCACGGCCACCGGGGTGGGCATCCGGGTGCTGGTCGCGGCGAACCGGATGAAGTCCCCGATGGACGCCCGGACGCTGGCCCGGCTCGCCGTCCGGTACGCCGACCAGGGCGTGGTCGGCTTCGGCCTCTCCAACGACGAGCGGCGCGGCCTCGCCCGGGACTTCGACCGGGCCTTCGAGATCGCCCGCAAGGGCGGGCTGCTGGCCGCCCCGCACGGCGGCGAGCTGGCCGGGCCCGAATCCGTCCGGGACTGCCTGGACGACCTGGGCGCCGGCCGGATCGGCCACGGCGTCCGCGCCGCCGAGGACCCCCGGCTGATGGAACGGCTGGCGGACCGCCAGATCACCTGCGAGGTCTGCCCCTCCTCGAACGTCTCGCTCGGCGTCTACGAGCGCCCCGAGGACGTCCCGCTGCGGCGGCTGTTCGACGCCGGCGTGCCGCTGGCCCTGGGCGCGGACGACCCGCTGCTGTTCGGCAGCCGGCTGGCCGCCCAGTACGACCTGGCCCGCGACGTCCTCGGCTTCGGCGACGCCGAACTCGCCGAGCTGGCACGGCAGTCCGTCCGCGGCTCGCGTGCGCCGGAGGCCGTCCGCAAGGAACTGCTGGCGGACATCGACACCTGGCTGGTCAGCACCACCTGAGGCGTGCCTTGTGGACCAGGCCGACCCCGGACAGGCCTAGAGCTTGACGCCGATCATCACCGGCTCGTTCACCAGCTCGACCCCGAAGGCCTCGCGGACGCCGTCCCGGATCTCCCGGGCCAGCGCCAGCAGGTCCTCGGCGGTGGCCGCGCCACGGTTGGTGAGCGCCAGGGTGTGCTTGGTGGAGAGCGTCGCCGGGCCGCTGCCGTAGCCCTTGCCGAAGCCGGCCCGGTCGATCAGCCAGGCGGCCGAGGTCTTGGTGCAGCCCTCCGGCGCCGGGTAGGCGGGGGCGTTCTCGGTGCCCGGGCGGGTCCGGAAGGACTCGTACTGGGCGGCGGTGAGCACCGGGTTGGTGAAGAAGGAGCCGGCCGACCAGGTGTCGTGGTCCGCCGGGTCCAGCACCATGCCCTTGCCGGAGCGCAGCCCCAGCACCGCGTCGTGCGCCCGCTCCAGCGGCACCCGCTCGCCCTGCTCGACGCCGAAGTGCCTGGCCACCTCGGCGTACTTGACCGGGGTGGAGAGCCCCTCGTGGTCGGCCAGGGCGAACCGCACCCGCAGCACCACGTAGCGGTCCGGCTCGGCCTTGAACCGGCTGTGCCGGTAGGAGAACGCGCACTCGGCGTTGGGGAGCGTGACCACCTCGCCGGCCGTGCGGTCGTAGGCGACCACCTCGGTGATCGACTGGGCGACCTCCTGGCCGTACGCGCCGACGTTCTGCACCGGGGTCGCACCGGCCGAGCCGGGGATGCCGGCCAGGAACTCGACGCCCGCCAGGCCGTGCTCGCGCACCGCGCGGGTGACCGCCTCCGACCAGACCTCGCCGGCCGCCAGCTCCAGCACGGTGCCGTCCAGGGCGAAGCCGGTGGTCGCGATCCGCAGCACGGTGCCGGGGAAGCCGGCGTCGCCGATCACCAGGTTGGAACCGCCGCCGAGGACCAGCAGCAGCTCGCCGGCCTCGTCGGCCGCGCGGACGGCGGCGATCACCTCGTCGTCGGTGTGGGCGGTCACCAGGCGGCGGGCCGGGCCGCCGAGCCGGAGCGTGGTCAGCGGGGCGAGGGGGGCGTCGTTTTCTACCAGCACGCCCACCAGCGTACGGGGGGGGGGGGGGGGGCCCCGCCCCCCCCCCCCCCCCCCCCCCCCCCCCCCCCCCCCCCCCCCCCCCCTGGGGGGCGGAGCGCGTGGAATGCGGGGGCGCG
>NZ_JBHWIO010000005.1:158274-163842 GCF_042732075.1 Kitasatospora sp. NPDC059812 | reverse complement strand
GGCGCCGGCCGCGGCGGCCCCCCGCGCGGCGAGTGCGTCGCGGGGGCGCGGGGGGGGCGCGCCGCGCCCGCCCCCCCCCCCCCCCCCCCGCACCCGCACCCGCACCCGCACCCGCACCCGGATCGGCCGGTCAGGCCTTCGAGGCCTCGGCGTGGACGGGCGCCGCATCCTCGGCCCGCTCGGCACCGGTCTGCTCGGCACCGGCCTGCTCCGGCTCCACGGCCGCCGGCTCGTCGGCGACGGCCGCGGGCTTCACCCGGCGCGGGAGGAAGAACGCGCAGACCGCCGCGACCGCCACCACCCCGGCGCCGACGTACAGCGCGGGCACCAGCCCGTCGATGAAGGACTGCTCCGACGTGTACCCGCCCTGCGCCGAGAACACCGCCGAGAGGACGGCCACGCCGAGCGCGCCGCCGACCTCGCGCAGCGCGTTGTTGGCGCCGGAGGCGATGCCCTGCTCCTCCGGCCGGACGCTGTCCATCACCAGGGCGGCGGTCGGGGCGAAGTACAGCGACATGCCGATGCCGCAGATCACCACGGCGGGGATCTCGGCGGCGTAGTCGTAGCCGGTGCTGCCGCTGGTGATCGCCGCGTACATCGCCAGGCCGGCGCCCTGCAGCAGCAGCCCGGTGACCACGATCGGGCGGCCGCCGAAGCGGTCGGCCAGGATGCCCGCGATCGGGGCGACGATCAGCGGCATGCCGGTCCACGGGAGCATCCGGATGCCGGCCTCCTGCGGGCTGTAGCCGCCCACGCTCTGCAGGTGCTGGCTGATCAGGAAGATCGAGCCGAACATGCCGAGGAACATCAGCAGGCCGGAGGCGTTGACGGCGGAGAAGGCCCGGCTGCGGAACAGCCGCATCGGGAGCATCGGGTGCCGGGCCCAGCGCTGCTCGTAGAGCACGAAGGCGGTGAGCAGCGCGACGCCGCCGATCAGGGAGCCGAGCACCAGCGGGCTGGTCCAGCCGTTCGGGTTGCCGCGGATCAGGCCGAGGACGACGCCGAACAGGCCCAGGCTGACCAGGATCGTGCCGACCACGTCCAGCGCCGGGTTGGCGCCCCGGCTCTCGCGGAGCTTGAGGGCGGCGAGCGGGATCAGGACGAGGCCGACCGGGACGTTCACCCAGAAGATCCACTGCCAGGAGAAGTGCTCGGTGAGCGTCCCGCCGACCAGCGGTCCGGTGGCGACGGCCAGGCCGTTGACGCCCGCCCAGATGCCGAAGGCCAGACCCCGCCTGGCCGCCGGCACCGCGGCGGTGAGCAGGGTGAGGGTGAGCGGCATGGAGACCGCGGCGCCGGCGCCCTGGACGGCGCGGGCGGCGATCAGCGCGCCGATGCCCGGCGAGAGGGCGGCCGCGGCGGAGCCGACGGTGAAGAGCGTGAGCCCGACCAGGAAGATCCGGCGGCGGCCGAACCGGTCGCCGAGCGCGGCGCCGAACATCAGCAGGACGGCGAAGGACAGGGTGTAGGCGCTGACCGTCCACTCCAGGTCGGACAGCCCGCCGCCGAGGTCCTCGCGGATGGACGGCAGCGCGGTGGTGACGACCAGGTTGTCCAGGCTGGCCATGAAGCCCGCGACGCTGGTGATCACCAGCGTCCAGACACCGAGCCGTCCCAGGCCCTGTTCTTCCGTTCTCTCCGTCATGGTTTCCCCCCAGGGGTCTTAGATAGTTATTGATCACTAACTTTCGAGGCCCGAAAAAAGGCCGCACGGACTCCACCGTGCGGCCCGCTACTCCCCGCCCTCGCCGTGCTCTCCGTGCTCTTCGTGCTCCCCGAAGCCCAGGCCGCTCCAGATCCGGTGGTCCCGGGGGTACCCCAGCGCCACCAGCGTGTTGATCAGCATCCCGTACGCGAAGAACTCCGCGGTGCCCTGCACGTCACCGCCGATCCGGCCCCTGACCCGCTCGAACAGCTCCTCCCAGAGCCTCCGGGCGGTCTCCCCGATCTCGTCCTCGCCGGTCGTCCGGGCCGCGAACACCGAGACGTAGAGCTGCATCTGCATCATGAGCTGCTCGCCGTCCGCGACCAGGCCCAGGTACGCCTCGGACATCGCCTGGGCGGCCGCCGGCCCGGTCAGCCCGACCGAGGCCTCGTCGAAGACCTTCCAGGTCTCCTCGATGCAGCGCTCGGCGGCGGCCGTGAAGATCGCCTGCTTGCCGGGGAACAGCCGGAACAGGTACGGCTGCGAGACACCCACCCGGCGGGCGATCGCCTCGGTGGACGTCCCCCGGTAGCCGCTCCTGGCGAATTCGATCACTGCGGCGCGAACGACGCTCTCGCGCCGCTCCTCCGCACTCATCCGCATGCTCGCCCTCGCCATGGGAGCAAAGTTAGTGGCCAATCACTATCTTCGCAAGGCCGACGGGCGCGGCGGGAATCCCGTCGGACGGGCCCCGCCGCGGCCGGACACACCTGGGGCCGAGGGGCCTTCAGGCGAGCCGGACGACCGCCCTGGACATCCCGAGCACCTTCTGCCCGCCGGTGGTGGCCAGCAGGTCGACCTGTACCTTGCGGTCGTCCAGCAGCTTGGCGACCTTCGCCGACACCTCGACCACCGCGCCGACGCCGTCGTTCGGCACCGGGACGGGGCGGGTGAAGCGGACGCCGTACTCGACCACCGCGGCCGGGTCGCCGACCCAGTCGGTGACCACCCGAATGGCCGCGGCCATGGTGAACATTCCGTGCGCGATGACGTCCGGCAGGCCGACCTCCACGGCGAACTTCTCGTTCCAGTGGATCGGGTTGAAGTCGCCGGAGGCGCCCGCGTACCGCACCAGGGTGTCGCGGGTCACCGGGAAGGACTGCGCCGGCAGCTGGGTGCCGACCTCGACCTCGTCGTAGCTGATCGCCATCGTGTTCACTTCCCCGTCTCGTCGGCGGCCCGGGCCACCAGCGTCATGACCGACGTCACCACGTGCTCGCCGATCGCGTCCGACACCTCGCCACGCACGGTGAGCACGTCGTTGCCCGCCAGCGACTTGATGTTGTCGATGGTGACCGCGACCGTCAGCCGGTCGCCGGCCAGCACCGGGCGGGAGTAGGAGAACTTCTGGTCCCCGTGCACCACTCGGCTGTAGTCCAGGCCCAGCTCCGGGTCCTCGACCACCTGGGAGGCCGCCTGGTAGGTGATCACGAACGGGAAGGTCGTCGGGGCGATCACGTCGGGGTGGCCCAGCGCCTTCGCCACCGCCGGATCGGTGAACGCCGGATTGGTGTCCCCGATCGCGATCGCGAACTCGCGGATCTTCTCCCGGCCGACCTCGTACGGCTCGGTGGGCGGGTAGGTCCGCCCGATGAAGGAGGGGTCGAGTGCCATGGGGCAACTCCTCGGAAGCACGGTGGATCCGGCGGCCGTTGCCGCCGGCGGGGCGCGCATGGGTGCATACGCGAAAAACTCCGGGCCGCACCCCCTGAGGGATGCGGCCCGGAGCTCAAGACCTGTCACACAGGCCCGATGCCCTGCGAGAGGGTCAGCGGGTCTCGCGGTGCGCGGTGTGCGAGTTGCAGCGGGGGCAGTGCTTCTTCATCTCAAGACGGTCCGGGTCGTTACGCCGGTTCTTCTTGGTGATGTAGTTCCGCTCCTTGCACTCCACGCAGGCCAGCGTGATCTTCGGGCGGACGTCGGTGGCAGCCACGGGAGTGCCTTCCTGGGACAACGAATAAGAACACAACAAGAGTAGCCGACCGGGAGTGCGATCTCCCGACCGACTACGCGGGGTAGCGGTGACCGGACTTGAACCGGTGACACAGCGATTATGAGCCGCTTGCTCTACCAACTGAGCTACACCGCCACAGTGATCCGCAGCACAACCGAAGCCGACTGCTTTTCACCAGAGCCCCCATGCGGAATCGAACCGCAGACCTTCTCCTTACCATGGAGACGCTCTACCGACTGAGCTATAGGGGCGAACGAGGAAGAGATTACACGTTCCGCGCCCAGAGGTGAAATCCGTATCCCGACGCGAAGACCGCAGGTCGGCGAGGTGAACGGACGGACGATCCAAGGCCCCGCGTTCGATCGGCCCACCAGCCGCACGGCCCGACCCGATACGACTATTGCCCGCCTCCGAGCGCCCCGCCCCCACGCGCCATAGGCTCGACCCTCATCGACGGGGACGGCCCGGGGCGTCAGGACGACCCGGGATCAGGACGGTCCGGCCGACCGGACGGGCCAGCGCGGGAAGGAGCCTGCGATGGACAGCGCAGCCGCCGACGGACCGCACTCCGGCTCCGGCCCGACAGCCAACCCGCTCGGGCACGGACCGGTCCTCCTGCTCACCGGCGCCCGACTGGCCGACGGGCGGGTGGTGGACGTCCGGATCAGCGGGGACCGGATCCAGGCCGTCGGCACCGTCGGCAGCCTCGGCCCGCTCCCCGCCCTGCCCGGCGCACCCACCGTCACCACCGGCGCCCGGATCGACCTCAAGGGCTACCTGCTGCTGCCGGCCCCCGCCGAGGCGCACGCCCACTACGACACCGCCTTCTCGGCCGCCCTGTCCGCCCCGCCCCCGGAGAGCCCCGGCGACCTCACCCGACGGGTCACCGAGGCCGCGCTCGCCTCGCTCGGCTACGGCGCCACCGCCCAGCGCACCCACGTCCGGATCGGCGACGTGCACGGGCTGCGCCGGCTGGAGGCGGTGCTCACCGCCCGGCAGGCGCTGCGCGGCCTGGCCGAACTCCAGGCGGTGGCGATGCCCCGGCTGCTCACCGGCCGGGCCGGCGCCGACGGCCGGGCGCAACTGCGCGACGCGCTCAAGCTGGGCGCCACCGCGGCCGGCGGCTGCCCGGAGCTGGACCCGGATCCGGCCGGGTACGTCCAGGTGCTGCTGGAGGCCGCCCGGGAGGCGGACTGCCCGGTGGACCTGCACACCACGGCTGGCGATCCGGCCCAACTCGCGCGGCTGGTCAGCGCGTTGGCCCCGCTGCGGCCGCGGGTGACGCTCGGGCCGTGCGGGGCGCTGGCCCGGGGTGCGTCCACGGTGCTGGCGGCCGGCGGGGTTCGGGTGGTCTGCCTGCCGCAGAACGGCGGCTGCACCGGGCTGGAGGGCCGGGTGCCAGGGCTGCGGCCGGGCCTGCTGCGGGAGTTGACGGAGGCCCGGGTGCCGCTGGCGGCCGGCAGCGGCGCGCTGCGGGACCAGTCCAACCCGGTCGGCCGGGCGGATCCGCTGGAGTCGGCGTACCTGCTGGCGGCGGGCGGGGAGCTGGACCTGGAGGCGGCGTACGACGCGGTGGCGAACCAGGCCCGGGCGGCGCTCGGGCTGCCGCCGGTCCGGGTGGACGCCGGGTTCCCGGCGGAGTTGCTGGCGGTGCGCGGGGACAGCCTGGCCGGGGCGCTCGCGGGCGGCCACAGCCGACTGGTGGTGCACAGCGGCCGGGTGGTCAGCCGGACGAGCGCGGTGCGGGAGTTCGCGGACACCGTGGCGCTGGCGCTGCCCCGGCAGTCCGGGAGCACCGGCGGGGGCTGAACAGCCCCGAGAAAATTCAAAGTGCGGCGGCCCCAGTTAACGGCCCCCCCCCCCCACCCGATGGCCCCCGCGCAAAAAGAGCGGGGGGGGGGGAGTGGAG
>NZ_JBHWIO010000005.1:144815-158264 GCF_042732075.1 Kitasatospora sp. NPDC059812 | reverse complement strand
TGTGGTGTGCTGCTGGGGGTCTCGTTTTTGTTTAACCCCCCCCGCGGGCCGCCCCCCCCCCCCCCCCCGGCGGGCCGCCGTTCAACGGCGGCTGGAGCGGTCCCGGGCCTCCCCCACATTGGAGCCGGGCCCGCTCGGTCAGCACTGACGCTACGCCCACGGAACACCGCTCCGGGCCTGCCTTGACGCTCCCCTGTCGGTCTCCGGCCCGCTCTTGACGGGTCGTTGACGCGGCGGCGGCCGGGGGGCGCTCAGGGCTCGTACCGGTACCCGATCCCCGGTTCGGTGATCAGGTGCCGCGGGCGGCCCGGGTCACGCTCCAACTTGCGGCGCAGCCCGGCCAGGTAGACCCGCAGGTAGTTGCCGCGCGCCTCCTGGGCCGGCCCCCACACCTCCCGCAGGATCTGCCGCCCGGGCACCAGCCGGCCCGGGTTGGCCACCAGCAGGGCGAGGATCCGCCACTCGGTCGGGGTGAGCCGCACCGGGCCCCGCGGGCCGGTCACCGTGGTGGCCGTCAGGTCGACGGTGTGGTCGCCTATCACCGGCCGCCCCAGCGGGGCACCGCCCAGCGGCCGGCGCAGCACGGCACGCAGCCGGGCCAGCAGTTCCTCCATCAGGAACGGCTTGGTGAGGTAGTCGTCCGCGCCCGCGTCGAGGGCGCCCACCTTGTCGGCGGCACCGGACCGGCCGGAGAGCACGATGATCGGCATCGCGCTGCGGGTGCGCAGGCCGCGCAGCACGTCCATGCCGTCCAGGTCCGGCAGGCCGAGGTCGAGCAGCACGGCGTCCGGGGCGGAGTGCGCGGCGCGGTCCAGCGCCTCGCCGCCGCTGGCGGCCGTCCGCACGGCGTACTGCCGGGCGCTGAGGTTGATCCGCAGCGTGCGCAGCAGGGCCGGTTCGTCGTCGACGATCAGGATCTCGCTCATGCGGCCACCTCGCTCCGCTCGGCGGTCGCTTCGCGGGACACGCAGCTTTCGGCGGTTCGTTCAGTTCGTCCACTCATGTACGGGCTCCTCCCGAGTGGCGGCGGGCAGGGTGAGCAGCATGGTGGTGCCGCCCCCGGGGGTGTCCTCGACCTCCAGGCTGCCGCCCATGGCCTCGGCCAGGCCGCGGGAGAGCGCGAGGCCGAGACCGACACCGGTGGTGTTGTCGGTGTCGCCGAGGCGCTGGAAGGGCAGGAAGACCCGGTCCCGCTCCTCGGGGGCGATGCCGGGGCCGCGGTCGATCACCCGGATCTCGACCTGGTCGGCGTGGTGGCTGGCGGTGACCAGGACGGGCGCGCCGGGCGCGTTGTAACGCAGCGCGTTGGTGATCACGTTGGCGAGCACCCGCTCCAGCAGCGGCGGGTCGGCGAGCACCGGCGGCGCGGTGTCCAGGTCGAGCGGCTGGATCGGGGCGTACGGGTCGGGGAGGCTGTCGAGCGCCCGGGGCAGGATCTCGTCGAGGTGGGTCTCGGCGAGGTGCAGGGTGAGCGCGCCGGCCTGGAGGCGGCTCATGTCGAGCAGGTTGTCGACCAGGCGGGTGAGCTTGACCAGCGACTCGTCGGCGGTGGCGAGCAGTTCGGCCTGGTCCTCGGGCGAGAACTCGACGTCGGGGCTGCGCAGCGAGCCGACCGAGGCGAGCGCGGCGGCGAGCGGGGTGCGCAGGTCGTGGCTGACGGCGGCGAGCAGGGCGGTGCGCATCCGGTCGGCGGCCTTGATCGGCTCGACCTCGGCGGCGACCACGGCGAGCCGGTCGCGTTCCAGCGCGACGGCGACGTGCGCGGCGAAGGCGGTGAGGACGCGCTGGTCGGCGGCTGGCAGCCGGCGGCCGGTGAGGACCAGGACGGCGTCCGCGCCGACCGGCACCTCGGTGGTCTCGCTCTGCCCGTCGGTGTCGTCCTGGTGCTCGGCCTCGGAGTGGGCGAGCACCTCGTCGTCGACCCGGGAGAGCAGGGCGACGGCCTGCATGCCGAAGGCCGTCCGGGACTTCTCCATCAGGGCGGACAGGGCGTCGGCGCCGCGCAGCACGCTGCCGGCCAGGGTGGAGAGGGTCTCGGCCTCGGCGGTGGCACGGGCGGCGCGACTGGTGAGCCGGCTGGCGTGGTCGACGATGGTGGCGACGGCGAGCGCGACAGAGGCGAAGACGACCAGGGCGACGATGTTGTTGGTCTCGCCGATGGTCAGGGCGTGTATCGGCGGGATGAAGTAGTAGTTGAGCAGCAGCGAGGCACTGACCGAGGCCAGCAGGGCGGAGGTGGCGCCGCCGAGCAGGGCGACGATGACCACGCCGAGCTGGAAGATCAGCGCGTCGGTGGTGAGGTTGATGCTCTCGTGCGCCTGGGACAGGAGCGCGGTCAGCAGCCAGGGCACCACGAGGCCGGCGGCGTAGCCGGCGATGGTGCGGCGCTTGGAGTGGCGGCGGCCGAGCGAGGGCAGCCGGCCGCGGCCGGTGAACTCGTGGGTGACCATGTGGACGTCGATGTCCTCGGAGTCGTCCACGGTGGTCTCGCCGATGCCGGGGCCGGTGAGGAAGCGGTTGATCCGGCCGCGGCGGCTGGTGCCGAGCACCAGCTGGGTGGCGTCGTGGGCGCGGGCGAAGGTGAGCAGCGCGGTGGGGATGTCGTCGCCGACCACCACGTGGTAGCTGCCGCCGAGGGTCTCGACCAGCTGGCGCTGCTGGGCGAGCGCACCGGAGGAGGCGCCGGCCAGGCCGTCGCTGCGGGTGACGTGGACGGCCAGCAGGTCGCCGCCGGCGGTGCGGTCGGCGATCCGGGCGGCGCGGCGGATCAGGGTCTCGCCCTCGGGGCCGCCGGTGAGGGCGACCACGACGCGTTCGCGGGTCTCCCAGACGCGGTCGATGTTGTGGCTGGCCCGGTAGTCGCGCAGGCCCTCGTCGACCCGCCCGGCCACCCAGAGCAGGGCGAGTTCGCGCAGGGCGGTGAGGTTGCCGACCCGGAAGTAGTTGGAGAGCGCGGCGTCCACCTTCTCCGCCCTGTAGACGTTGCCGTGGGCCATCCGGCGGCGCAGCGCCTGCGGGGCCATGTCGACGAGTTCGATCTGGTCGGCCCGGCGGACCACCTCGTCCGGGACGGTCTCGCGCTGCGGGATGCCGGTGATCTTCTGGACGACGTCGTTCAGCGATTCCAGGTGCTGGATGTTGACGGTGGTGATGACGTCGATCCCGGCGGCCAGCAGTTCCTCGACGTCCTGCCAGCGCTTGGCGTGGCGGCCGCCGGGGATGTTGGTGTGCGCCAGTTCGTCGACCAGCACGACGGACGGGCGGCGGGTGAGCACCGCGTCGAGGTCCATCTCGTCGAACTCGGCGTCGCGGTAGAAGCGTTGGACACGCGGCAGGACCTCCAGGCCGTCCAGCATGCCCTCGGTGTGGCGGCGGCCGTGGCACTCGATGTACCCGACCGCGACGTCGGCCCCGCGCTCCTGTCTGCGCCGGGCCTCGTCCAGCATCCGGTAGGTCTTGCCGACCCCCGGGGCGGAACCGAGGTACACCCTCAGCCGGCCCCTGCGGATGCCGGTGCCGGGGGTGAGGTCGCGGGCCATGGGCACTGCTCTTTCGTTCCTGCGAGGGCTGCCGCCAGGGCGTCCTCGGGCCGGGGTCGGGACGTACGGCGGCCGACCCGGGCGCGGGGGTGGTGCCCCGGCCCGGGTCGGCCTGTTTCACGGATCCAGCCGTTGACCTGTCACTTCTGTTCCGCGAGGGCCCGGTTCAGCAGGAGGACGTTGACGCCCTCCTGTCCGAGGAAGCCGAGCGAGCGGCCTTCGGTGTACTTCTCGACCAGCTTGCGCACCGCGTCCGCCGACAGGTTCCGGGTCTTGGCGACCCGGTTCACCTGCTCCTCGGCGTAGGCGACCGAGATGTACGGGTCGAGGCCGGAGCCGGAGGCGGTCAGCGCGTCGGCCGGGACGCTCTCCGGGGCGACGCCGTCGAACTCGGCGGCGGCGGCACGGCGGTCGTTGACGGCCTTCAGCAGGTCGTCACTGTTCGGGCCGAGGTTGGAGGCGCCGGACGAGGACGAGTCGTAGCCGGTCCCGGCCGCGGAGGGGCGGGGCTGGAACCACTTCGGGTCCGGCTGCGCCTCCTCCTTCGGGTCGTCGGGGTTCTTCTTCGGGAGGTTGAAGTTCTGGCCGATCAGGCTGGAACCGACCTCCTTGCCGTCGGACTTCACGAGCGAGCCGTTGGCCTTCTCGGTGAAGGCGACCTGGCTGATCCCGGTGACCAGCAGCGGGTAGGCGATCCCGAGGATCGCGGTGAGCACCAGCAGCGCCCGCAGTGCGGTGAAGTGGGTGCGGACGGTCGTCGGCAGGGGCTTGGACATCGGATTCTCCTCTCTCAGCTCAGGCCGGGGATGAACTGGACGATCAGGTCGATCAGCTTGATGCCGACGAACGGCACCACCAGACCACCGAAGCCGTAGACCCCGATGTTGCGGCGCAGCAGGGAGCTGGCGTCGGACGGGCGGTAGCGCACGCCGCGCAGGGCGAGCGGGATCAGGCCGATGATGACCAGGGCGTTGAAGATGATCGCCGAGGTGATCGCGGACTGCGGGCTGTGCAGGCCCATGATGTTGAGGTGGCTCAGGCCCGGGTAGACCCCGGCGAACATCGCGGGGATGATCGCGAAGTACTTGGCCACGTCGTTGGCGATCGAGAAGGTGGTCAGCGCGCCACGGGTGATCAGCAGCTGCTTGCCGATCTCGACGATCTCGATCAGCTTGGTCGGGTTGGAGTCCAGGTCGACCATGTTGCCGGCCTCCTTGGCCGCCATGGTCCCGGTGTTCATGGCCACGCCGACGTCGGCCTGGGCGAGCGCGGGGGCGTCGTTGGTGCCGTCGCCGGTCATCGCGACCAGCTTGCCGCCCTCCTGCTCCTTCTTGATCAGCGCCATCTTGTCCTCGGGGGTGGCCTCGGCGAGGAAGTCGTCCACGCCCGCCTCCTCCGCGATCGCCTTGGCGGTCAGCGGGTTGTCGCCCGTGATCATGATGGTCTTGATGCCCATCCGGCGGAGCTCGTCGAAGCGCTCCCGCATGCCCTCCTTGACCACGTCCTTGAGGTGGATGACCCCGAGGACGCGGGCCGGCTTGGCGCCGACCTTGGTCGCCACCACCAGCGGGGTGCCGCCGGCCGCGGAGATCCCGTCGACCAGGGCGGAGACCTCGTTGCCGACCGAACCACCGTTCTCGGTCACCCAGTTGGTGACCGCGCCGGCCGCGCCCTTGCGGACCTGGTGGACCGCCTCGGCCTCGTCCAGGTCGACGCCGGACATCCGGGTCTGGGCGGTGAACGGGACCCAGGTGGCGTGCGTCAGCTCGCCCTGGGCGCGGGCCCGCAGGCCGTACTCGGTCTTGGCGAGGACCACGATCGAGCGGCCCTCCGGGGTCTCGTCCGCGAGGGAGGACAGCTGCGCGGCGCTGGCCAGTTCCTCGGTGGACACACTCGGGGCGGGCAGGAACTCGGCGGCCTGGCGGTTGCCCAGGGTGATGGTGCCGGTCTTGTCCAGCAGCAGGGTGTTGACGTCGCCGGCCGCCTCGACGGCCCGGCCGGACATCGCCAGCACGTTGCGCTGCACCAGCCGGTCCATGCCGGCGATGCCGATCGCGGAGAGCAGCGCGCCGATGGTGGTCGGGATGAGCGCCACGATCAGGGCGACCAGGACGATCATCGACTGCGGGGCGCCCGCGTAGGTGGCCATCGGCTGCAGGGTCACCACGGCGACCAGGAAGACGATGGTCAGCGAGGCGAGCAGGATGTTCAGCGCGATCTCGTTCGGCGTCTTCTGCCGGGCGGCGCCCTCGACCAGGGCGATCATCCGGTCGATGAACGACTTGCCGGGCTCCGAGGCGATCTTCACCACGATCCGGTCGGACAGCACCTTGGTGCCGCCGGTCACCGCCGAGCGGTCACCGCCGGACTCGCGGATGACCGGCGCGGACTCGCCGGTGATCGCCGACTCGTCGACGCTCGCGACGCCCTCGACGACGTCACCGTCGCCGGGGATGATCTGCCCGGCCTCGACCACCACGTGGTCGCCGAGCCGCAGCGCGGTGCCCGGCACCTCCTCCTCGGCCTGCGTGGCGGGCCAGTCGGTGAGCCGGCGGGCGACACTCTCGGTCTTGGTCTTGCGCAGGGTGTCGGCCTGGGCCTTGCCGCGGCCCTCGGCGACGGCCTCGGCCAGGTTGGCGAAGATCGTGGTGAGCCAGAGCCAGACGGTGATGGACCAGGCGAACACGGACGGGCTGGCGATCGCGGAGACGGTGGTGACCACCGAGCCGACCTCGACCACGAACATGACCGGGTTCTTGACCATCACCCGGGGGTCGAGCTTCTTCACCGCGTCCGGCAGGGACGCGACGATCAGCTTCGGGTCGAGCAGGCCGCTGGCCACTCTGTGCTGCGCGGCGGGCTCGGCCTTGTCGGCCGGTGCGGGGTTGAGCGTAGGGGTGGACATCAGGAGAGACCTTCCGCGATCGGCCCGAGAGCCAGGGCCGGGAAGTAGGTGAGGCCGACGACGATCAGGATGACGCCCGACAGCAGGCCCACGAACAGCGGCTTGTGGGTGGGCAGGGTGCCCGGGGTGGCCGGGACCGGCTGCTGCTGGGCGAGCGAACCGGACAGCGCCAGGACGAAGACGATCGGCAGGAGGCGGCCGAAGATCATCGCCAGGCCGAGCGCCGTGTCGTACCAGTCGGTGTTGACGGTGATGCCGCCGAAGGCCGAGCCGTTGTTGTTGGCCGCCGAGGTGAAGGCGTACAGCACCTCGGAGAAGCCGTGGGCGCCCGAGTTGAGCATCCCGGCCCGCTCCCCCGGCAGGGCCATCGCCAGGCCCGTGCCGACCAGCACCAGGGTCGGCGTGGTGAGGATGTACAGCGAGGCGAACTTCATCTCCCGGCCGCCGAGCTTCTTGCCCAGGTACTCGGGGGTGCGGCCGACCATCAGACCGGCGACGAACACCGCGACGATCGCCAGCACGAGCATGCCGTACAGGCCCGATCCCACACCGCCGGGCGCGATCTCGCCCAGCATCATGTTGAAGACCGTCAGCCCGCCGCCGAACGGCGTGTACGAGTCGTGGAAGGAGTTCACCGCGCCGGTCGAGGTCAGCGTGGTCGAGGCGGCGAACAGGCCGGAGGCGGCGATGCCGAAGCGCTGCTCCTTGCCCTCCATCGCGGCGCCCGCGGCCTGCAGGGCGGTGCCCTGGTGCTGCGACTCGGCGAAGGTGAGCAGGGCGGTCGAGGCGACCCAGAACAGGCCCATCACGGCGAGGATCGCGTAGCCCTGGCGGTTGTCCCCCACCATCCGGCCGAAGGCCCGCGGCAGCGCGAACGGGATCAGCAGGATCAGGAAGATCTCGACCAGGTTGGAGAAGCCGGTCGGGTTCTCGAACGGGTGCGCGGAGTTGGCGTTGAAGAAGCCGCCGCCGTTGGTGCCGAGCAGCTTGATGACCTCCTGGGAGGCCACCGGGCCGCCCGGGATCTTCTGCACCTCGCCGCCGAGCGTGGCCACCTCGTGGAAGCCGTGGAAGTTCTGGATCACGCCGGAGGCGGCCAGGACCAGGGCGAAGACGATCGAGATCGGCAGCAGCAGGCGCAGGTTGATCCGGGTGAGGTCCACCCAGAAGTTGCCGACCCGGTCGGTCCGGTTGCGGGTGAAGCCCCGGATCAGCGCGCCGACGACGGCGATGCCGACGGCCGCGGAGACGAAGTTCTGCACCGCCAGGCCCGCCATCTGCGCCAGGTGGCCCATCGCGGACTCACCGGCGTAGGACTGCCAGTTGGTGTTCGCGACGAACGAGATCGCGGTGTTCCAGGCCTGGTGGCCCTCCATCTGCGGAACACCCAGGTTCAGCAGCAGGTAGCCCTGGAGGCGGATCAGGCCGTAGAGGAAGAGGACGGAGACGGCCGAGAAGGCCAGCACCGAGCGGAGGTACACCGGCCAGCGCTGATCGGCGTCGCCGTCGACGCCGATCACCTTGTAGATGCCGCGCTCGACTCTGAGGTGCTTGGTGGTGGTGAGGAGCTTGGCGATGTAGTCGCCAAGGGGGCGGTAGCACAGGGCCAGTGCCCCGACCAGGGCAAGGGCCTGCAACCAGCCCGCGAGAGTGGATCCCATGTCAGAACTTCTCCGGGAAGATCAGCGCCACGACGAGATAGCCGACGAGCGCGACGGCCACGATCAGACCTGCGATGTTCTCCGCGCTCACAGCTTCTCCACCCCCCGCGCGATCAGGGCGATGACGGCGAACACGGCGACCGTGACACCGACGTAGATGAGATCGGACATGGGCTCCACCAGAGCGGTTCGGGAGACTGCCGCGGGCGGGCCGGGGGCTTCGCGCGGCGCCGGCGGACGACCGGCAGATGCAGCAAAGCAGCCGTCAGAGGCGCGTTATGGCTCCCTGACGCCCTCCATACGGGTGACTGCGGGACGTTGACGCGACCTTGACGCCCGCTTCACCGGGCCGTGACCGTCGTCATCAGGCCGTGATCGACCCGGCGCCGGAACGCCGGAAGCCCCGGGATTCCGGGGCTTCCGTACGGGTGGGGGTGCGGGTGGGGTGTGGGCTCGTGCGGGCGGGTGCGGGCTCGTGCGGGCGGGCTGGCGAGGAGCCCGGGGGCGGCTACTGCTCCGGTCAGACCTTCTCCGGCGCCGGGAGCCGCTCGTACCCGCTCCCCGGGGCCGGCTCGCCCCGGCGCACCGCGCCGGGCGCCCGGCGCGACGGGCCGCCCGCGCGCCCGGAGGAGGTCAGCTGCCACGGCACGCTGATCACCATCACGCCCGCCGTGAACAGCAGCCGGCTCTTCAACCACAGCGCCGACTGGTTGTGCAGCAGGTGCTCCCACCAGCGGCCGACCACGTACTCCGGGATGAACACGGCGACCGCCTCCCGGGGGCTGTCCCGGCGGTGCTCCCGCACGTACGCCAGCACCGGCTTGGTGATCTCCCGGTACGGCGAGTCCAGCACCTTCAGCGGCACCCGGACGCCGGCCTCCGTCCACTGCCGCTCCAACTCCCCGGTGGCCTCCGGCTCCACCGCCACCGTCAGCGCCTCCAGCGAGTCCGGCCGGAACGCCTCCGCGTAGCCGAGCGCCCGCAGCGTCGGCTTGTGCAGCTTGGACACCAGCACGATCCCGTGCACCCGGGCGGGCCGCGCCGACTCGGCCTCCGGGTCGTCCACCGCCAGCTCGGCGGCGACGCCGTCGTAGTGCCGGCGGATGCCGCGCATCATCAGCCACAGCACCAGCGCGGCGACCACGGCCAGCCAGGCGCCCTGGGTGAACTTGGTGAGCAGCACGATCACCAGCACCAGTGCGGTGACGACCGCGCCGAAGGCGTTGATCACCCGGGAGCGCAGCGCCGAGCGGCGCACCGCCGGATCGGTCTCGGTGGCCAGCGCCCGGTTCCAGTGCCGGACCATGCCGATCTGGGACAGCGTGAAGGAGGTGAAGACGCCCAGGATGTACAGGTGGATCAGGCTGGTGACGTTCGCGTCGTACAGCCAGAGCAGCCCGCCGGCCACCACCGCGAGCGCGATGATGCCGTTGGAGAAGGCCAGCCGGTCCCCGCGGGTGTGCATCTGCCGGGGCAGGTAGCGGTGCTCGGCCAGGATCGACGCCAGCAGCGGGAAGCCGTTGAAGGCGGTGTTGGCGGCCAGGATCAGCACCAGCGCGGTGACCGCCTGGATCGCGTAGAACAGCACGCTGTGGTCGCCGCCGAAGATCGCCGCCGCGAGCTGGGCGATCACGGTCTGCTGGGGCGTGCTCGCACAGTCGCCGGGGAAGCCGGTCAGCCGACAGGCGCCGCCCTCGGTGATGTGCACCTTGGCGATCAGCGCGAGGGCGGTGATGCCGACGAACATCACCACGGCCGTGGTGCCCATCACGGCCATGGTGCGCGCGGCGTTCCTCGCCTTCGGCGCCCGGAACGCCGGGACGCCGTTGGAGATCGCCTCCACCCCGGTCAGCGCCGTACAGCCGGAGGCGAACGCCCGCAGGCCCAGCATCAGCAGGCCGAGGCCGGCCACCGTGTCCTTGCCCTCCTCCGGGAGGATCCCGTACGAGGCGCTGGACGCCACCGGCGCGTCGCCGAGCGCGACCCGGACCAGCCCGGTGACCACCATCAGCAGGATGCCGCCGATGAACAGGTACGTCGGCGCGGCGAAGGCCTTGCCGGACTCCCGGACGCCGCGCAGGTTCACCGCCATCAGCAGCAGCACGAAGCCCAGCGCCAGCCAGACCCGGTGGCCGGCCAGCGAGGGCACCGCCGAGATGATGTTGTCCACCCCGGAGGCCACCGACACCGCGACCGTCATCACGTAGTCGACCAGCAGCGAGGCGGCCACCACCAGACCGGAGTTGGCGCCGAGGTTGCGGGACACCACCTCGTACGAGCCGCCGCCGCTCGGGTAGGCGTGCACCACCTGGCGGTAGGACATCACCACGACCGCCATCAGCGCGACCACACCGGCCGCGACCCACGGGGTCAGGTAGAGGAAGGCGGCGCCACCGACGGTGAGCACCAGCAGGATCTCCTGGGTCGCGTAGGCGACCGAGGAGAGCGGGTCGGAGGCGAAGATCGGCAGCGCCAGCCGCTTGGGCAGCAGCGTCTCGCCGAGCTCCTCGCTGCGCATGGCCCGGCCGATGACGAGGCGCTTGAGCGCCTGGGGCACGTTGAACACAAATGTGAGGTTAGGTCGGGAAAACGCAACGGAATTCGTTGTGGAGATCGCCCGGCGCCCACCAGATCAAAGGCCTTCCCGCAGGTCAGAGCCGCTGCGGGCGGGTGGGCGCCGGGCGTATCGAGGGCGTCAAGAGTGCCCCGTTAAGACCGCGTCAAGATGCCAGGTTGTTATCGGGCGTCCAGGGTATGGACGCCCACCAGGGCGCCTCCCCCGGAAACCCCGCCAGGCCGCCCGACACCTCGGCTGCACCGGCCCGGGTCACATCCGCATCCGCAGCCGGCAGACCACCGCGTCCGTGTGCCGGCGCAGCGCGCGGTCGATCACGGCGCCACGCCGGTTCTGCAGCGCCCGCTGCCACCAGCGGGCCGGCTCCACCTCCGGGATCAGCACCGTCAGCCGGTCGTAGGCGTGCTCCTCGCCGAGCCGGTTCACGAACGCGGCGATCGGCTGGCCCAGCCGGCGGCGGTCCTCCGGGATCTCCACCAGCGGCACGCCCGGCTGCCACAGCTCCCAGTCCCGCCGCAGCGCCTCCGCCTCGGACTGCTCGTGCACCACCGTCACCGCCAGCACCTCGTCGCCGAGCGACAACGCCGCCGACAGGCCGTCCCGGGTCAGCCGGGTGATGGCCGTCACCGGCACGACGACCAGGCTGCGCTGGCGGGTCACCGCGCCCGGCACCCGGCCCAGTTCCAGCCGCTCGCCGATCAGCCCGTAGCTGCGGTGCACCGCCTCGAACAGCACCACCAGCAGCGGCAGCGCCACCACGATGCCCCAGGCGCCCTCGGTGAACTTGGTGCCGGTCACCACCACCGTCGCGACCCCGGTGAGCAGCGCGCCGAACCCGTTCAGCGCGGCCTTCCACGCCCAGCCGGCCGGCCGGTGCACGGACCAGTGCCGGACCATGCCGACCTGACAGATCGTGAACCCGACGAACACGCCGATCGAGAACAGCGGCACCAGGCTGTTCACGTCCCCGCCCGAGCCGACCAGCAGCGCCGCCGACACCAGGGCGAGGAACAGCACCCCGTGCCGGTGCACCTGGCGGTCGGCCCGCAGCGCGAACACGTGCGGCAGGTGGTTGTCCCGGGCGAGCAGGTGCAGCAGCACCGGCAGCCCGCCGAAAGAGGTGTTCGCGGCCAGCCCGAGCAGCACCACGGTGGCGAACTGGACGACGTAGAACGCGGCGCCGTGGCCGAGCGAAGCGTCGGCGAGCTGGGCCAGCACCGTGACGCCCTCCACCGGCTGGAGGTGGAAACGGCCGATCAGCACGGCCAGCCCGATCAGCATCACGCCGAGCAGGGCGCCGAGCGCCACCTCGGTGTGCTGCGCCCGCCTCACCCGCGGGGTCCGGAACGACGGGACGGCATTCGCCACCGCCTCCACCCCGGTCAGCGCCGAACACCCGGCCGCGAACGCCTTGAGCAGCAGCAGCGCACCGACGGTCGTGGCGTTCTCGGCCAGCGTCGAGGCGTGGCCCGCGGCGGCCTCGGTGCTCGCCGGGCCGTCCCGGAACAGGCCGACCACGATGATCGCCAGGATCGACACCACGAAGACCGCCGTCGGCGCCATGAACCAGCGCGCCGACTCGGCGATCCCCCGCAGGTTCACCGCCGTCACCAGGGCCAGCACGCCCAGGCACAGCCAGACCCGGTCGTCGTACAGGCTCGGCACCGCCGAAGTCAGCGCCGCCACCCCCGCCGTCACCGAGACCGCCACGTTCAGGATGTAGTCGATCACCAGCGAGGCGGCCGCCGTCAGCGCCGTCCGCCGGCCCAGGTGCTCCTTCGCTACCGCGTACGCGCCGCCGCCGTCCGGGAACGCCGCGATCACCTGCCGGTACGACGCCACCAGCACACCCAGCAGCACCGCGATCGCCACCGTCACCGGCAGCGTGAAGCCCAGCCCGTACGCCCCGGCCGCGGCCAGCACCAGCACGATCGACTCCGGCCCGTACGCGACCGAGGCCATGGCGTCCAACGACAGCGCCGCCAGACCGCCCAGCGCACTCAGCCGGTGCCGCTCGTCGCCCGCACCGGCGTCCGGCGGCTCGGGTTCGGCCGTGACGGCCGGGGTGGTGATGGCGCTGGACATCGGACGGAACCTCCGCGATCGGTAGTTCCTCCGATCCTGCGGGCCGCACCCCTGCCCTTCCCCCGACCCCTACGCATTCCTGACGCCACCCCAGGAACCATTGACGGGCCCTTGACGCACCGCGGGAGAGCTCATGGCGGGGGGCGGTGGCGGGGATGGGTGGGCCGCTGTCCCGGCGGGCGCCGGTTGGGAAGACGACCAGCTCTTGCGAAGAACCCCCGGCGCGCCGTACGCACACCCGGGACACCACCACAATCACGCTGAACGGCCCCACCCACCCCCGCACCCACTCTGCTGCCTGCTGCCCGTAATTGCAAGCAATGCGCAATAAGTGTGCCCGGCCACCGGCCCGGCACCGCCGCGGCCCTCACACGACGCGAAAACGACAACAGCCCCCGATCCGCGTCTCCGCAGATCGGGGGCTGTTCTCCATCCCGTGGCTGGTGCAGGCTTCGAACCTGCGTAGCTTGCGCGGCAGATCTACAGACCGCTAGCCAGGCACGCTCAGACCAGGCAACCCTCGCTCACGGACCGGATCTGGTCCGCCCCTGGTCCGGATCAAGGTCTCGACGACCTCTCCCGGCCCCACTCCCCCACACACCCGACGGGCCGGGGGGGGGGCGCCCGGGGCGCGGCGCCCCCCCCCCCCCCCGGGTGGGTGTAGGACGCCCTCCGCCCGCGGGG
>NZ_JBHWIO010000005.1:73397-144805 GCF_042732075.1 Kitasatospora sp. NPDC059812 | reverse complement strand
TTGTCCCTTCCACTTTTCCTCACCCACCACCCCCCCCCCCACACCCCAAACACCCCACTGCGCGTCCCCGCCCCGCGCTCTCCGCTGCCCGGACCGGCCCTTCTGTGTTCCTGATCACGCTCCGCCAGCCGGGTTGCCGACGCCGAGGTCGAGCCGGGCCTGCGAGTGGTAAGCGTTGAGCAACTCGATCAGGACGGCACCGTCGGGCACGCCGGCATCCTCGCGGGCAGCGACCTCGGACTCCCACAGCGCGGCGTTGACCGTCTTCGCCGCCTCCACCGCGGCCGGACACGCCAGCAGGACGAGCGTCTCGAAGAGCGCCGACCGCTGGATCTCCGCCTGCTCCATCGTGGCCAGGAACTCTGCCCGCGCCGTCGACCCCGCCTCGGCGTCGACGGCCCGCTTGGCCACCGCCGCGATCTCCTTCACGCAGGTCGCGTCACTGCTCACCTCGCCCACCCAAGTAGAAGAGAGCGGCTACTGCGAACACGGCAAAGCCCATCACTCGCAAGTCCTCCGCAGAACGCCCGTTCGAAATGCCAGCCACCAAAACTGTCATTGTGACATATGCCCAGCTTCGTCCTTTATTCGCCATTTCCAACCATTCATGACTCTTATCACGCTTATGCGTTTAGCCGCACTTGGGCTACTTCAATCAAACGTGTCCGAGTACGACGTGGCGAGGCGGACGGACACCTTCGGCAAAGCCCGGACGCCCAGCAGGGCTGTGACCTAGAGTTTCTTCACTATCGCCGGACATCTACGGACGAGTCCGGACACTTACGGACGGCTGCGGACGGGTGGGGAACCTCATGAACGCCGATATCGCCGAACAACTTCGCAGCCTGCGTCTCAAGGCAGGCAGCCCCTCCATCAGGGAGATCACTCGGCTGATCGCCAGCCAGGGGAGGAAATACCAGATGGCAAGGTCGACGGTTCAGGACAAGATATCCGGGAAAAGCCCCGCAACGGCCTCTCAGGTTCTATCCATAGTAGAGGCGCTGGCAGAATATGCCAGATCTACAGGATTTCCACTTGCGCCCAACGAATACGACACCAAAGCCTGGAGGGATAGGGCCACGGAAAATCAGGAGACGCGTCTGCCAAAATCAGCCGAAGCACCCCCCAAGGGCTCGACCGACAAGACGCATCAGTCCGCCCTGGACCTCGCGCCATTTCGCCACGCAGGAATGGACGACATAGTCCTACTCATCAAGGAAACGCCATCAATCGAAGCATTCAAATGGCTTCCGCATGTCATAGAGTCCATGAGGCAAGTCCAAATGGACACCTCAGAACTGTTGCAGCAGATAGCCAAGGACGCGCCAGAGAATCTCATTCGAAACATATCGGCCCTCCATGAGAAATTCCCCCCAGAGGAGCCGGATCCCTCACCGTGGTCCACGGGCGAGGTGCGCATTGATCAGAGCATCAACAAGCTCCTAGTGCACTCGGCACGGCAGCACTCGCCCACGCATATTGCTCCGATCATTGTCGGACTACGCAGGGCTCACATGGGAGCCTATGCACCCTACTTCATAAAGTGGACCGCAACATGGCACCTCCCAAAAACCCTGAGGGATGCCGCCAACCGACTTCGTTCGGCAAGCCTGGCAGTCGACGCCCGGCTGCTCTACAAGCTGGTCGGTAAGCACCGATCCGAAAACCACGTTTACGACGTAGTCCGACTCCTGGATGCCCTCAAAGAATCCGACGATCGAAACACCATCCTGAAGGGCGCGGCAGAAACAGGACCCGTTAGGATGGCAACGATTGCAAGGCAAGCCGAAGACGAATCGCCAGAAATTCGAGAGGCGATACTGGCAGCCATGATTTCCGGAATCCCCTACGGGATGCACGAAAAATACGCCGAACACTTTGACAGGATAGATCTAAAAGAGCTCTCGAATCTGGCGCATGCAGCAAACGATGAGCCGCCATTCTAGCCTGGGGAACTGTTAAGTGGCGCAGCACCCTCAAATTCGACGGGCGGCCTCATCCGCCCTCAGGCCTGAAATAGGTATACGGCTAGATGGAAGATCTGCCCCCCCCCTGAAGGGTGAACCCATTGGACGCCCTAATCCACCTGTCGATCAGGCGACCCCTTCAGCAACAAGCTGCATAGAGTCCACAACAACTACGGCTCCACCAGCCGCTAGCTTGGTATCCTTCCCAGGTTTGTTGGCATAGCCGATTGTAGGGATGCCAGCCGCGTCTCCCGCTTCTACACCCCGAACCGCATCTCCGATGAAGATGCAGTCAGACCGGGCCTTCGAAGTCGAGGAGCACGTGCTTCACCGGCCGCAGTACGTCGGCGAGTTGCTGAGGTGTGGCGGTCATGGCTGCCGCTCGTAGGCGATCGTGCTCCACACGCTGTCGAGCCACATCTGGGCCTGCTGGACGTACTGCGATCCGAGCGAGGCGTCGTCCGGGCCGGCGGCGTGGTGGAACAGGGTGGTGTCCTTGCCGGTGACGTCGTAGAAGGTGTGGGCGGTGTCGTCGATCGCCACGGTGCGCTCGCGGAGCGGGTAGAAGCCGAAGAGCGCCTCCGACCGGTTCAGGATGTACAGCTTGAACAGGCTGGACGCCCGGTGCACCTTGACCTGGACGCTCGCCTTCTGGACCAGGCCCAGCTCGGCCAGCATCTCCACCGAGTGCGCGATGCCGACGGCGTTCGTCAGGGCGATGTTGCGGGCGCGCTGCCGGAGGGCGGCTTCGTCCTGGAGCCCGTCGACGAGCACTGGCACGGCCATCGGCGCCGTGGTGTCCGGTAGCAGCAAGCGGACCGTGATGGACTCCGGGGCCAGCCGGCCGGAGCGAACCTTGTCGAGCGGCTCCTGCAGCGCGTTGTGCAGCGTCTCGCTGGAGAACCCGGCGAAGTCGAGGGTCACCTGCTGCTGCTCGAAGGCCGCTTCGAGGTGAGGCCGCAGCCCGACCGGCCGGGAGGTGCGCTCCCGCACGAACGAGCCGCTCCCCTGCCGAGTCACGATCAACCCCTCGGTGCGGAGCAGGTCGAGCGCCTTGTCCATCGTGCCGCGCGCCACGCCGAAGTGCTTCGCCAGCTCGGGGTCAGAGGGCAGCTTGTCGCCGGTCTCGAAGCCCGGCTTCTTCATGAGGATCGAGGCCCGCAGAGAGCTGCCGACCTGCTGATACGGGGGCGAGGTCATCCGGGTCTAGAGGGGTCGTCTGGCAGCGGGCCCAGGCCGAGGTGCTGGCGCCGGCCGACTGCGCGACGAAGCTCGGCAAGCGGCCGTACGACCTGCGGCACGCGGGGATCTCGCTCGGGCTGAACTCCGGAGTCGGCCCGACGGAGGCGTGGCCGTCATGCTGCGGGTCTACGCGAAGTGCCTGCACGGCACCGTCGAGTACGCGAACGAGTTGATCTCGAAGCGGCTCAACCCGAACCGTCCGGCGCCGCCGGCCCTGGATCCTGGTCCGCAGCTGGTCCGAATGCGCTGATCAGCGCTGGGATTCGGGCGGAACAGAGTGAGACAAGCCACTCAAATGGGGCGCCGCTCGTTCCTCGCTTCAAGAAAACGAAGAAGGGCCCGCAGTCTGCGTTTCCGCAGATCACGGGCCCTTCTCTATCCTGTGGCTGGTGCAGGGTTCGAACCTGCGTAGCTTGCGCGGCAGATTTACAGTCTGCTCCCTTTGGCCGCTCGGGCAACCAGCCAGGATCTTGTCCCCCGGGGCGTACGCCCCGTTCGACTTCGTAAACAATACCTGATGCCGGGGGGTGCTCCGCCACTCGATAGGTCACGTGATGATCAAGGGCCACGGCGTGGCTGTCGGGGGCGGGGGCGGGGTGCCGCTGGATAGGCTGGGGAGGCGGACGCCCGGTGGGGCAGGCCGTGCCAGTGAAGCCAGAACATCAAGGAGACCAACACCCATGGCCGACTCCAGTTTCGACATCGTCTCGAAGGTCGAGTGGCAGGAGGTCGACAACGCGATCAACCAGACCTCCCGTGAGATCGCCACCCGTTTCGACTTCAAGGGCGTCGGCGGCGAGATCAGCCGCTCCGGCGAGAAGATCGAGATGAAGGCCAACGGCGAGGAGCGCGTGAAGGCCATCCTGGACGTCCTACAGGGCAAGTTCATCAAGCGCGGACTGTCGCTCAAGGCCTTGGACGCCGGTGAGCCGCAGCTGTCCGGCAAGGAGTACAAGATCTTCGCGGACATCAAGGAGGGCATCTCCACGGAGGATGCCAAGAAGGTCGCGAAGATCATCCGTGACGAGGGCCCGAAGGGCGTCAAGGCTCAGGTCCAGGGCGACGAGCTGCGGGTCAGCTCGAAGAGCCGCGACGACCTGCAGACCGTGCAGGCCCTGCTCAAGGGCAAGGACCTGGACTTCGCGATCCAGTACGTGAACTACCGCTGACCCCTGGAGGGTTGTGCGGAAGGGCCCCGCCCCCGGGAGTTTGAGCTCCCGGGGGCGGGGCCTTTCGCGTGGGTGGGGTCAGCCGGCGGCGGGGTGGGGGTGGGTGGCCGTGGCGAGGGCTTGGGCCTGGGCGCGCAAGGTGGCGAGCTGGTCCAGCAGAGTGGCCGGGCCGGAGGTCTTGGCCCGGGTCGGGGCGGTCGCCGTCAGGGCGGCCGGGAGCTGGGCGATCAGGCTCTGCAGGGTGGCCTGAAGGGTGGCGACGAGCTGCTGGACGGCTGCGGGGTCGGGGGTGGTGGACGTGGTCTCCGCGAGCAGGCCGGCGATCTGGTTGATGACGTCGCCGAGAATCCCGAGGGCCGCGCTCGGGTCCGGGGTCGCGGGCAGGGCCGGGGCGGCGGGCACCGGGACGGTCGGCAGGGCCAGGTCGGCGGGCAGGGCGAGGTCCGCCGGCAGGAGCGGGGCGGAGACCGCCACGTCGGCGGGCGCCGGGATGGCGGCGGGGTTCGGGGCGGAGGCGAGGGTGGTACGCGAGGCCGCGGCTTCGTGACCGGCGGCGGTGGCGGACGCCGTGGTGACCACGGTCAACGCGAGGGCCGCGATCAGCGCGGCGACCATCCGGGTGGCACGCATGGGTACTGCTTCCTCTCAAGTGCGAGTCAGGCAGGATCGCCTGCTCCACACGGTGGGGCAGCATTCCTGACGCAGCCACCGCAGTTACGCCGAACGGCGCGCGGCAGCTGGCCGACGATGAGCCACCCGACGACGGGTCAGTCGGCCGCCGCCCAGCCGCTGGTGCCGCGGTGGGCGGACAGGCCGACGGACGCGAACTCGTCCACCCGGCCGGCCTCGGTGCGGGCGCCGATCCGCCGCAGGGCGCGGGAGATCGGGGAGCCCTCGGGCGGGAAGGGTTCGAACTCGCCCTTGGTGAGCGGGCCGAGGACGATCCGGCCGTTCTCCCAGACGGCGGCGCGCTGGGTGCCGCTGCCGCCGAAGTACTCGGCCTCGATGCAGGCGATCGGGCCCGCCTTGGACCAGGCGGCCAGCCGGAGTTCGAAGCCGCCCGGGTGCCAGCCGAAGCCGGCCGCCTCGGCGGGCTTCGTCGAGCCGCCGTCGGTCTGGAGGGCGGAGAGCACCGCGGGGGTGACCGGTATCAGGGCCAGCCCCTGCGCCAGCGGCACCACCCGGGCCGCCGAGGTTTCTGCCGCGGCCACCGCCAGCAGCTCGAATGTTCCTATCAGGGCCTGGAGTTCATAGGACATGCCGGTCATCGTGTCCCACCGCACCGACAGTCGGCGCGGAGTTTATGATTCCGTGCCCGGCTGGAGTCCGTAGAGCAGGGTGAAGACCGTCACGTCCACCGCGTCCTCGGCCGTGCTGGGCGCTTCCGCGTTCAGTTCGTCGATGACTGCGGCGAGTTGGGTCCGCAGCCGGATCAGCCGGTCCGGGCTGAGCCGCAGCGTCGAGTGCACGAACAGACCGGGCGGCCCGACCGATCCGTCCCGGGGCGAGCTGAAGTCCAGCCGCCCGCCGAGGACCTGGGCCCGGAAGTCGCCGCGGACCCGGTCGATGGCGGCCAGGATGGCGTCGTACGCCTCGGAGCGGCCCGGGGAGTCGGCGGTGAACATCTCCGGGGCGAGCCTGATCGACTCCTGCGCGGCGGCGTAGCGGCTTTCGACGATGCCGGAGACCAGCCGGGTGCCGGCCACGATGACCAGCCCGGCCTTCTCCAGCTGCTTGATGTGCCGGTAGAGCTTGGTCTGCGGTTCGCCGAGCGCGGCGGCGATCTCCTTGGCGGTGAGCGGGCGTTCCTCGCCGGATTTCAGGGCGCCGAGGATGGCCAGCCGCAACGGGTCGGCCAGTGCCTTGAGCACGGCGACGTCGGCCACCTGGCGTTCCTTGACCCAGGTGGTGGGTTGCTCGCCGCCGTCGGCGGGTTCCAGATCGTGCTCGGCCACGGGCACCACCTTGGCAGATCGGTCGCGCCGCACGCAATCACGCTCCGGTGAGCGCTCACCCTTGCGCAACCAATCATGCTTCCGACATCATTCACGGCAACATGAATGATGTCGGAAGCGCGAACGGCGGGGTGGGTCATGGCGGGGAACAGAACGGCGGCTGACGAGTCGAGGACGACGGTGAAGGCAGGGAAGACGGCGGAGGCCGGGGCGGCCACGCCGCCCGTCCCGCTGCGACGGAACCTGCGCTTCCAGGCGCTCTGGGCCGGCCAGGCCGCCGCGACGCTCGGCATGCGGATCGGCGACACCGCCTTCCCCCTGCTGGTCCTCGCGCTCACCGGTTCCTCCACCGCCGCCGGGGCCTTCGGGGCCGTACAGATGGTCACGACCCTGCTGCTGGGCGTCCACGGCGGCGTGGTCGCCGACCGCCTCGACCGCCGCCGGGTGCTGATCGCCTCCGACGCCGCCCGACTGCTCGTCACGGCGACCGTCCCGGTGGCCATGGCCTTCGACCGGCTGACCCTGGCCCACCTGCTGCTCGTCGCCGCCGCCGTCGGGGCGACCATCGCGTACAGCGGCCCGATCCGGCTGCTGGCGCTGCGCTCGGTGGTGGCGCCGGAGCAGCTGCCGCAGGCGCTCGCCCAGGACGAGGCCCGGATGACCGGGGCCGCGCTGGCCGGTCCGCCGCTGGCCGGCTTCCTGTACGGGCTCGGCAGCGCGGTGCCGTTCCTCGGCACCGCGCTCGCCTCCCTGCTCGCGCTGGTGGCCGCGCTCGTGGTGCGCTTCCCCGGCCGCCCCGCCCCCGCACAGCCGAGCGGCGAAACCGACGCGCAGCCGAGCGGCGAAGCCACCGCACAACCGAACCGCGAACCGGGCGGCACGGAGCCGGCCCCCGAGTCCGGCGGCGCCCTGGCCGGGTTCCGCCTGCTCGCCGCCTCCCCGCTGCTGCGCTCCGCCCTGGCCGTCCTGCTGGTGGTCAACCTCGCCGGGACGGCCCTGATGCTGCCGGTGATGGTGCTGCTGCGGGACGGCGGCACGGGCAGCGCCGGGATCGGCCTGGCGCTGGCCGGCGAGGCGGTCGGGGCGCTGGCCGGAACGGTCCTGGTGTCCCGGCTGCACCGGCTGGCCGGGCCGGGCGTCCTGCTGCTGGTGGTGGCCTGGACCGCCGTGCCGGTGTCGCTGGCACCGCTGCTGCCGGGCGGGGTGGTCACCGTGTTCGCCGCGCTGTTCGTGGTGGGGATCGGCGTTCCGGCCCTGCGGGTGATGCTGGACCTGCTGGTGTTCCGGCAGGTACCGGACGAGCTCCGCGGCCGGGTGATCGCGGCGACCATGACGCTGCTGACCGCGGGCATGCCGGCCGGGACGCTCGGCAGCGGCCTGCTGCTGGACCACCTCTCCCCCGCCGTCGCGCTGGCCGCGATCAGCGTCCTGCTCGCGGCCGCCCTGCTGCCCGCGACCGTGAGCCGTACGCTGCGTCGCGCCGCCTGGCCGGCCCCTCAGGATCCGGCGGCCCGCCCCTGACAGTCGCTCACCCGCGCGGGTGCACGCCGCATGCGGCGTCCTCGGCAACCGGGTGAACTGGCCGGGTACGGCCCGCCCCGGGGCCCTCCCGGGCGGCGTCCGCGCCCGGGGCGCCTCCCGCCCGGACGTCGCGCAGCCGACCGGGGCCGTACCGGAGGAGGACAGATGGGTTCCACGGACGCGCCCTCGCCCGGCCGGGGCGGCCCCGGCGAGGCCGCTGCCCCCGACGGTTCCAGCAGGTCCGGTGACCCGAGCGACCCTGGTGAGCAGGGAGACCCCGGCGGCCAGGGAGGCCCTGGTGACCGGGGGAGCCCCGGTGGACCGAGGAGCCCCGGCGCCCCGACCACCCGCGAGCGGACCGGCTCGGTGGCCGCCCGGGTGGTCACCGCCCCCCGGATGTCCTGGCTGACGCTCGCCCTGATGACCACGAGTTCGGTGGCCAGCCTGCGCTCCGCCCCGACCATGGCCGTCTACGGCCTGGCCTGCGTCTTCCTCTACCTCGTCCCGGCGCTGGTGTTCCTGCTGCCGACCGCGCTGGTCTCCGCCGAGCTGGCGTCCGGCTGGGAGGGCGGCGTCTACCGCTGGGTCTCGGAGGGCCTGTCGAAGCCGCTGGGCTTCCTCGCCGTCTGGTGCCAGTTCGCGATGACGATCTTCTACTACCCGTCGCTGCTGGCGTACGTGGCGTCGACGATCGCGTACGTCGTGAACCCGAGGCTGGCCAGCAACGGCCCGTACACCGCCATGGTGATCATGGTGCTGTACTGGACCGGCGTCTGGGTCTCCTCGCGCGGGACGAAGGCCGTGGCCGGCCTGTCCTCGATGGGCCTGGTGATCGGCACGCTGATCCCCGGCACGCTGCTGGTGGTGCTCGGCTTCGTCTTCCTCGGCCAGGGCAACGGCTCCGCCGCGCCGATGGACTCCGCGCACCTGCTGCCGCAGTGGACCGGCCTGGCCAGCCTGGTGCTGATCGTCAACAACTTCCTCAGCTACTCCGGCATGGAGATGAACGCGGTGCACGTCTCCTCGCTGCGCAATCCGGCGCGGGAGTTCCCGCGCTCGATGTTCACCGCGTCCGCGATGGTGCTGCTGATCTTCATCCTGCCGGCACTGGCGATCAGCTGGGTGGTACCGTCCAGCGAGCTGAGCCTGACGGCCGGCGTGATGCAGGCCTTCGACGCCTTCTTCCAGTACTTCGACATCGGCTGGCTCACCCCGGTGATCGCGGTGGCGCTGATCTCGGCCTCGCTCGGCGGCATGCTGACCTGGCTGGCCGGGCCGTCCAAGGGCCTGTTGATGATCTCCCGGCAGGAGGGCTACCTGCCGCCGTTCCTGCAGAAGCTGAACCGGGAGGGCGTCCAGCAGAACCTGCTGGTCGCCCAGGGCGTGGTCACCACGGCGATCGCCCTGCTGTACGCGCTGATCCCGAACGTCTCCAGCGCGTACTGGATCTTCTCGGTGATCACCACGCAGGTGTACCTGATCGTCTACCTGCTGATGTTCACCGCCGCGATCCGGCTGCGCCGCACCCGGCCGGACCACCCGCGCGGCTACCGGGCCCCGGCGCTGGTGCCGATCTGCGTGGTCGGGCTGCTCGCCTCGGCGTGCGCGATGGCGATCGGCTTCGTACCGTCCTCGCAGTTCGGCAGCGGCAGCGTCTGGACGTACATCGGGATCGTCGGCGGCGGTCTGCTGGTCCTCGGCCTGCTGGTCCCGTACCTGTTCCTGCGGCTGCGCAAGCCCGGCTGGCGCTCCCCGGAGGCGGCGGCGGAGCTGGCCGCGCAGGAGTCGGCCGAGCTGCGCGGCGCCGCGGGCGGTGCGGCATGACCACGAGCCTGATGGCCTCCCGGCACCGCTGGATCTACCTCGGGGCGATCGGGCTGCTGGTCGCGATGCTGATCACCGGCCTGCTCTCGTTCACCCGGCTGCACGCCACCGACCAGGCCGACCGCAAGGCCGGACAGCTCGCCCGGGCGCTGGGTTCGGCCGGCTATCCGGTGCCCGCGCGGGACCAGATCGTGCACACCCTGGGCGAGGACGGCGGCGCCGTCTGCGCGAACCCGTCGAACGCGCTGACCCAGGCGCAGTGGACGTCCGGCATGTCCAACGGCGCCGACGGGCCGGGCCAACGGCCGGTGCTGTCCGACCGCGACGCGGTGCGGGCCGAGGCGATCGTGCTCTCGGTGTACTGCCCGGGCAGGCTCGCCGAGATCCAGGACAAGATCGACGACCTCAACTTGCAGGACACCGTCCGCAAGTAGCCCGCCCGGCTTTCGAGGAGGACCCGACCGTGCCTCGACCCTTCACCACCGAGGACTACACCCCGCACGAGCTGGGCTTCGTCTCATGACGGGGCCGTCACCCCGCTGCTCCGCCGTCAGAACGGCGGCCCTGCTGTGCGATTTTCTTACGAGGCAGTCATGGTTCACCCAGCGTCCTCCAAGTTTGCGTTGGTAGTTTCGGTGAGCATGACCAAGCTGCTCAGCCCGGCCCCGCCCACCCCGGCGCGGGCCGGGCGACTGCGACCCCTGACCGCCCGCCCCCGTCGTACCGGCCTGTCGAGACTCCGGCTGCTGGCCTGGCCGGTCTACCTGACCGCGCTCGTCTGGTTCCTGCGCACCCAGGGCATGGCGTTCGCCAACGACGTGGTGTTCCTGTGGCTGATCGGTGCCCTGCTGACGGCGGCCGTGCACAGCGGGCACGGCCGCCGCGGCTTCCTGCTGGTGCTGCGCGACTGGGTGCCGGTGATGGCCGCGGTCTGGACGTACTCGCTGCTGCGCGGCTACGGCGCGCACACCCCGTGGGCCCCGCACTGGCTGCCGCAACTGCGCGCCGACGAGGTGCTCGGCTTCGGCGAGACCTGGACCGTCCGGCTCCAGCACGCGCTGTGGACGCCCGGCTCGCCGCACTGGTACGACTACGCGGCGACCGTCGTCTACCTCTCGCACTTCTTCCTGGTCTTCGTCCTGCTCGCGGTGCTCTGGCGGCGCCGGCACGACCGGTTCCGCCAACTGCTCGCCTGCTACCTGCTGCTCACCTTCGCCGGCTTCGCCACGTACCTGCTCTACCCGGCCGACCCGCCGTGGCTGGTCGCCCAGGAGGGCCACCTGCCGGGGCTCACCCGGGTCGTGTGGGACGTGATCTCCACCAGCGGGCTGCCGCAGGCCAACTCGCTGGTCGAGAACGGCAGCCAGTTCGCCAACGACGTCGCCGCGATGCCCTCGCTGCACTCCGCCTACCCGGCGATGCTGCTGTTCTTCTTCTGGCCGACGGCCCGCCCCTGGCTGCGGGCACTGCTGGTCGCGTATCCGCTCGCGATGGCGTTCACCCTGGTGTACGGCGCCGAGCACTTCATCGTGGACATCTTCGCGGGCTGGGCGTACGCGGCGGCGGTGGTGTTGGGCCTGCGCCGGCTGCGGAACCGGCGTACCCGGCTCATCAGGGAGCGGGCAGACTTGGCCGGGTGCCGAACCAGCCCCTCCCTCCTGTGAAGCCCACCGCCGAACAGCTCCAGGCGGCCAAGGACACCACCATCCCGGACGTCACCGGGCCCGGACTGCGGGTGCTGTTCTGCGGCATCAACCCGGGCCTGTGGTCCGGCGCCACCGGGCACCACTTCGCCCGCCCCGGCAACCGCTTCTGGCCCGCCCTGCACCGCTCCGGCTTCACCGCGCGCCAGTTCCGCCCGGACGAGCAGGGCGAACTGCCCGCGCTCGGCCTGGGCATCACCAACGTCGCCCCGCGCACCACCGCCAAGGCCGACGAACTGACCGCCGAGGAACTGCGCGAGGGCGGCGCCGCGCTCACCGAGCGCGTGCTGCGGCTGCGCCCGCGCGTCCTGGCCGTGCTCGGCATCGGCGCCTACCGGACGGCCTTCGGGCAACGACGGGCCGCGATCGGCCGCCAGCCGGAGGGCATCGGCGACACCGCGGTGTGGGTGCTGCCCAACCCGAGCGGGCTCAACGCGCACTACACGCTGGACGCGCTGGCCGCCGAGTTCCGCCAGCTCCGGGAGGAGCTGGACGGCTGACGGCTGAGGGCTGAGGGCTGACGACTGAGGGCTGACGGCCGCCGGATCCAGTGGCACGACCCGGTCACTCCGGCAGCACGGCCAGCTCCAGGGCGGCCAGCCGCGCCGGGTCGGCGACCACCTCGTAGCCGGCCACCCGGCCGTCCGCCACCGCCACCCGCAGCACCAGCCGCAACCGCCCGCCCGGGGCGATCACGATCCCCGGCACCCCGTCCACCAGCGCCACCGCGCCGAACCGGGCCCGCCGTCCGAACACCGTCGTCTCCCGGGCCACCGTCTCCGCGCCCCGGGCCACCAGGGAACGCCCGGCCGGCAGCGCGGCCGGATCGGCCCGACGCACCACGTCCGGCGCCAGCACCGCCAGCAGCGCGGCCAGGTCCCCGCCCCGGGCGGCGGACAGGAACGCCTCCACCACCCGCCGGTGCCCGGCCAGCCGCTCCGGCGGCAGCGCGGCCGCCCCGCGCACCCGCTGCCGGGCCCGGCTGGCCAGCTTCTTGGCGGCCACCGGGCTCCGGCCGACGATCGGCGCGATCTGCTCGAACGGCACCGCGAAGCCGTCGTGCAGCACGAAGGCGACCCGCTCGGCCGGCCCCAGCCGATCCAGCACGACCAGCAGCGCCCGGCCCACCGAGTCGACCAGCAGCGCCTCCCGCTCCGGATCCGCTCCCTCGGCCCCCGCGCCGGCCGCCGGATCCGGCAGGCCGTCCGGCAGCGCGTCGCCGGCCGGCTCCTCACGGCGCACCGCGCGGGCCCGCAGCACGTCCAGGCAGATCCGCGACACCACCGTGGTCAGCCAGCCCGGCAGGTTGTCCACCTCGTCCGGGCCGGCCCGGTCCAGCCGCAGCCACGCCTCCTGGACGGCCTCCTCCGCCTCCCCCGTCGACCCGAGCATCCGCTGGGCGACCGCCCGCAGCCGCCCCCGCTCGGCCTCGAACCGCGCCGCCAGCACCTCGTCCCGGTCCATCGGTCACCTTTCCTCGGCCCCGCCCGTCACACCGATGACGATCCACCCAGCACCGAAGTGACGGGAGAACGCTGTGACCACCACCACCCTGCTGCACCTGGACTCCAGCATCAGCCTCGGCGACTCGGTCAGCCGCGCGCTGACCGCCCGGTTCGCCGCCGCCTGGCGCGCCCGGCACGGCACCGCCGGCCGGTACGTCTACCGGGACCTCGCCGCCGAACCGGTCGCCGCGATCGGCGCCGGGTACGCCCTGCTCGGCCGCCGCGTCGAACGCAAGGGGACCATCCCGGCCTCCGACATCGCCGCCCTCGCCGAAGGCCCGGACGAGGAACACGAGTGGTCCCTCACCCACCCGCTGATCGACCGGCTGCTCGCCGCCGACACCGTGCTGCTCGGCGTGCCGATGTACAACCTCACCGTCCCGGCCGTGTTCAAGGCCTGGATCGACCGGATCAGCTTCCCCGGCGTCTACACCGACCCGGCCACCGGCGAGAGCCTGCTGCGCCGCACCCGGGTCGTCGTCGCGGCCGCCCGCGGCGGCGGCTACGGCCCCGGCACCCCGCGCGAGGCCTTCGACTTCCAGACCCCGTACCTGCGGGCCTACTTCGCCAGGCTCGGCGTCCCGGCCGAGCACCTGCACATCGTCCCGGCCGAACTCACCCGCGCCGACGACATCCCCGCCCTGGCCGGGCTGCAGCCGCTCGCCGCGAAGTCCCTGGCCGACGCCGAGGCCGCCCTGGACGCGCTCGCCACCGCCTGATCTACAGCGGGGTGACGGCCTTCAGCACCACCAGCAGGGCCACGGCGGCGTTGAGCGCGCACAGCGCCGACGCCGCCGTACCGGCCGCGGCGACCATCGCGGCCAGGCCCGCCCGGGTCTTCGCCGGGGGCCAGTTGCGGGACGTCGGCACCGGGCCCAGCAGTGCGGCGACCCGGCGCGGCACCGGGCCGGGCGCGGGTGCCGGGGCGGCGAAGGCCGCGAAGCCGGGCGCCGGCGCCGCGTGCGACACCAGGGCCGCCCGGGCCACCGCCCGCGCGGTGATCCGGCGGTCCCCCACCTCCTGGGCCGACTCCTCGTCCGCCCAGCGCTCCGCGCTGAACGCCACCGCGTACTGCAGCGGCCGCAGGAACGGATTGACGCAGGCGGCCAGTTGGGTGGTCAGCAGGTACCGGTGGTGGCGGTGGCGCAGGTGTGCCCGCTCGTGCGCGAGCAGCGCCTCCCGCTCGTCCTCGGGCAGCCCGGCCAGCATCCCGGTGGAGACCACCACCCGCCCCGGCGAACCGGGCAGCGCGTACGCGTACGGGCTGCGGTCCGGCAGCACCGCGAGGTCACCGGCCGACTCCGGCCCCGCCGGCAGCCCGGTCAGCGCCCGCCGGGCCCGGGAGCGCACCCGCAGGTGCCGGCCGACCGTCCGGACACAGGCCGCGGCCACCAGGACCAGCAGCCACATCGCGGCCGTCCCGAACGTCTCGTGGTACGGCAGCGCGGCCCGCACCTCCGGGTCGGACCAGCTGTCCGGCAGCGGGTTGCCGGGGATCTGCGCGGTGCCCACCACGCCGATCAGGCCGAGGCAGAGCACACTGCACACCGCCATCACCGCGCTGATCACGGTCATCAACCGGGCCGCACCGCGCGGGTGCAGGTGCTGCTCGGTGAGACGCGCGATCGGCACCGCGGTCAGCGGCAGGATGAGCGGGAGGAAGACGAAGAAGCCCACGGGTCAGCTCTCACGGTCGGCCGCTGCCGGATCGACGGACGCGGCGTCCAGCAGCGCCCGCAGCAGGTCCTCGTCGTGCGGGAGCAACGCGCTCACGAAGCTGGCCAGGACGGCGTCCCGGTCCGCTTCTCCGTCGAGCATCCGGCGCATCCGCAGGGCCGCCAGCCCGGCCGCGTCGGAGGAGGCCTGCCACAGGTAGGAGCGGCCCGAACGGGACCGCGAGACGGCGCTCTTGGCGTGCAGCCGGGACAGGATGGTCATCACGGTGGTGTACGCCAGGTCGCCCTCCAGGCGCTCCTGGACCCACCCCGCGGTGGCCGGGCCGGGCGCCTGCTGGAGCACAGCGAGCACCTGTGCCTCCAACTCGCCCTGGCCGCGCCGTCTGACGGGCGCTTCCGCGGCCGCCGAGGCGTGCCTCTCGTCTGCCATGACGGCCCACTCCCTCCGGATGCCGCGCCCCGTAGCCGACGGGGCACGCGTTCATCCTAACGAGCGCGGGCCCGGCGCGAACCGGTTCGCGCCGGGCTTCCCGCCTCCACCGCCCTCGACGCGTCGCCCGAACGGCCCCGGCCCGGTTGCCCGGCGCCCCGGCCCGGCGGACGGTCGAAGTCCGTACGGTCCGCCCGTAGGCCTGTTCGGCCCCTGGAGGAGTCCATGAGCAGCCCGTCGCCCGACCCCGCGCAGCCGGAGCAGCCCCCGCGCACCGGCCCCGAGCAGCCCGGGCAGCCCCGACGCACCGACCCCGAACAGCCCGGGCAGCCCCGACGCACCGACCCCGAACAGCCCGGGCAGACCTGGCGCACCACCCCCGGCACACCGCAGCCGACGCCGGGCAACGAGTTCCGCGACTGGGCGCCCGGCCTGGTGATGTTCGCCGGTGTGCTGATGCTGATCAACGGCATCATGGAGGCCCTCCGGGGCATCATGGCGGTCTCCAACGACGACCTCTTCGTCCACACCCCCCGCTACGTCTTCCGGTTCGACCTCACCGGCTGGGGCTGGGTCCACATCGTCGTCGGCGTGCTGGTCGCGGTGACCGGCGCGTTCCTGCTCAAGGGCGCCGCCTGGGCCCGCTACGCCGGTATCTTCTTCACCTCGCTGAGTGCCCTCGACAGCTTCCTGGTCCTGCCGTACTTCCCGCTCTGGTCGCTCGTGGTGATCGCACTGGACGTCTTCATCATCTGCGCGCTCTGCGTCTACCGCCCCCAGGAGGGCACCACGCTCTGACGCCCCGGTGGTCCGCGCGCCCGGACCCGTCTCAGGTCCGGACCCGCTGGGTGACCGCGATGCAGACCAGCACCACCACCGCCGTGACGGGTGCGGCCGCCGGCAGGTCCTCGCCCAGCAGCAGCACCGACCAGACCAGCGTCAACAGCGGCTGCGCGAGCTGCAGTTGGCTGGCCCGCGGCACCCCGATCTCCGCCATCCCCCGGTACCAGAGCACGAACCCGCCGAACTGCGACACCGCCGCCGTGTACGCCAGCCCGGTCAGCGCCTTCGCCCCGAGGTGGACCGGCTCGGCGGGCAGCGCGAGGGCCGCGGTCAGCAGCGTCACCGGCAGCGCGGCCACCACCGCCCAGGCGATCACCTGGGCTCCCGGCAGGTCCCGGGAGAGCCGCCCGCCCTCCGCGTACCCGGCCGCGCAGATCGCCACCCCGACGAACAGGAGCAGGTCCGCGACGGTCGGCCGACCGTGGCTCTGCAGCAGGGTGAAGCCGAGGACGGCCGCCGCCCCCGCCACCGCCGCCGCCCAGAACGCCCGGGACGGCCGACGGCCGGTGCGCAGCGCCGCGCACACCGCGGTGGCCAGCGGCAGGACACCGATGACGACGGCCGAGTGGGCCGTCGAGGAGGTCCGCAGGGCGAGCGTGGTCAGCAGCGGGAAGCCCAGCACGCAGCCGCCCGACACCACCAGCAGGGCGGGCCAGTGCCGCCGCTTCGGCAGCGGGGCGCCGACGGCCACCAGGTAGAGCGCGGCCAGCACTCCCGCCAGGGCGCCGCGCAGCCCGGTCGCGGTCCACGGGCCGAAGCCCTCCAGGGCCCACGCGGTGGCGGGGAAGCTGAGGGAGAAGGAGGCCACCCCGAGGGCGGCCAGAGCGGTGCCGGAGGCGGGGCTTCGCGGTGCTACCGCCGACGGGTGGGTAGCGCTATCTTGTGCCGTCATGAACGAGCGTAGCAGTGTGACCGAACTCGCCGACAGGCTGCGGCGGGAGGTCGAGCGCTACCCGGAGGGGCGAAAGCTGCCCTCCAGCCGGGTGCTGGTGGAGCGCCATCAGGTCAGCCCGGTGACGGTCTCCCGGGCCATCGCGGTCCTCGCGGCCGAGGGCCTGGTGGTCTCCCGACCGGGCGCCGGGGTGTTCCGGGCGGCGGCCTTCGCCGGGCGCCCGGCCGGCACCGCCGCGCCCGCCGCCCGTCCCGGCGACCTCTCCTGGCAGGAGGTCGCGCTCAGCGCCGACTCCGACCCCCGCGACCTGCTGGCCGCCCCGGTGTTCGCCACCCTCCGCGTGCCCCCGCCCGACGTCATCGACCTCAACAGCGGCTACCCGCACGCCTCGCTGCTGCCCGAACGCCTGCTGGCCACCGCCCTCGCCCGGGCCGGCCGGCGCCCGGGCGCCTGGAACCGGCCGCCCACCGACGGCCTCACCGAGCTGCGCGGCTGGTTCGCCCGCGACATCGGCGGCACCGGCGGGCCGATCGGCGCCGGGAACGTCCTGATCACCTCCGGCGGGCAGGGCGGGCTCACCGTGGCCATGCGCTCGCTCGCCGCGCCCGGCGCGCCCGTCCTCGTGGAGTCGCCGACCTACTCGGGCATCCTGGCGGTCGTCCGCGCGGCCGGGCTGCGGCCCGTCCCCGTCCCGGTCGACGCCGACGGCGTGCGCACCGACCTGCTGGCCGACGCCTTCGAGGCCACCCGGGCGCGGGTCTTCGTCTGCCAGCCGCTGTTCCAGAACCCGACCGGCGCGGTGCTCTCACCCACCCGGCGCTCCGAGGTGCTGCGGATCGCCCGGGCGGCCGGCGCGTTCGTCGTCGAGGACGACTTCGCCCGCCTGCTCGTCCACGCGGACGCCCCCGCGCTGCCGCGCCCGCTCGCCGCCGACGACCAGGACGGGGTCGTGGTGCACCTGCGGTCGCTGACCAAGGCCGCCTCGCCCAACCTGCGGGTCGGCGCGCTCACCGCGCGCGGCCCGGCCCTGGCCCGGCTCCGGGCCACCCAGGTGGTGGACAGCTTCTTCGTGCCCCGGCCGCTCCAGGAGGCGACGCTGGAACTGGTCGCCGACCCCGGCTGGGCCCGCCACCTGCGCGCCCTCGGGGCGGAACTGCGGACCCGCCGCACCGCCACCGTCGCCGCCCTGCACCGCGAACTCCCCGGCCTGCTCGGCGTCTACCGGCCCGGCGGCTACCACCTGTGGCTGCGGCTCCCGGACGGCGTCGACGACGCCGCCCTCACCGCCGCCGCCCTGCGCGCCGGCGTCCAGGTCACCCCCGGCCGCCCGTACCACGCCGCCGAACCCCCGGCCCCGCACCTGCGCCTCAGCTACGCCGCCGCCGAGAGCTCCGCGCACGCCGTCGAGGGGATCCACCGCCTCCGCCGGGCCTACGAGGACCTGCCGACCTGACCTCCGGCCCCGCGCGGAGCGGGCCTCAGCGCCCGGAGCAGGCCTCAGCGCCCGTAGCCCGCCATCCGCTCCAGCCGGGCGATGCGCTCCGCCATCGGCGGGTGGGTGGAGAAGAGCCGGGCGCCGGCCTCGCCGGGGCGGAACGGGCTGGCGATCATCATGTGGCTGGCGGTCTGGATCTGCGGCTCCGGCGGGAGGGGCAGCCGGCGGGTGCCGGCGTCGAGCTTGCGCAGGGCGCCGGCCAGGGCGAGCGGGTCGCCGGTGATCCGGGCGCCGTCGGCATCGGCCTGGTACTCGCGGGAGCGGCTGACGGCCAGCTGGATGAGCCCGGCCGCCAGCGGGCCGAGGATCATGATGGCGAGCATGCCGAAGAGGCCGGGCCCGTCGTCGTCGTCGCTGCGGCCGAAGGGGATCAGCCAGGCGAAGTTCACCAGGAACATCACCACCGAGGCGAGCGCCCCGGCGACCGAGGAGATCAGGATGTCCCGGTTGTAGACGTGGCTCAGCTCGTGCCCGAGCACGCCCCGCAGCTCGCGTTCGTCCAGCAGCTGCAGGATGCCGTCGGTGCAGCAGACGGCCGCGTTGCGCGGGTTGCGGCCGGTGGCGAAGGCGTTCGGCGCGGGGGTCGGGGAGATGTAGAGGCGCGGCATCGGCTGGCGGGCCGCGGTGGAGAGCTCGCGGACGATCCGGTAGAGCCGCGGCGCCTCGATCTCGCTGACCGGCCGGGCCCGCATGGCCCGCAGCGCGAGCTTGTCACTGTTCCAGTAGGCGTAGGCGTTGGTGCCGAGGGCGACCAGCAGGGCGATCACCAAGCCGGTTCGGCCGAAGAATCCGCCGATCACCAAGATGAGCGCCGAGAGGCCGCCGAGCAGGACGGCAGTCCTCAGTCCGTTGTGCCGGCGGTGCACGTCAGGCCCTCCAATGGTGCGGTGGGGAAGCCCTTTCTGCCTCGTCCCTCTTGCCCGGTCAACGGGTGGGGGCCCGGGCCTTGTTCCCTTGTGACCGGCGTGACACCGCCGCGGCACCCCGCCGGGCCGGACCGCGACGGCCGGCCGGGCGGGTGCGCGCTCAGAACAGGCTTCCGCCGGCGACCTGGAGGACCAGCTGCGGGGCGAAGGAGAGGACCACGGCCACCGAGGCGGTGAGCCCCAGCGTGGCGGTCAGGGTGGCCGGCAGCCGGCCTTCGGCCCCGGCCTCGCCGACCGGTGCGGCGCCCGGTGCGGCGCCCTCCTCGGCACCCGGCGCCGGGGCGAACAGCCGGGTCGTCCAGAGCAGGTAGTAGTACAGCGCGACGACCACGTTGGCGGCCATCACGACGGCCAGCCAGCCCAGCCCGGCGTCGACGGCCGCGCGGAACACCACGACCTTGCCGAACAGGCCGATCACGCCCGGGGGCAGCCCGGCCAGACAGAGCAGGAAGAAGGCGAGCGCGAGGGCCGTCCAGCGGCGCCGGGCGAACAGGCCGCGGAAGTCGTCCACGCTGGTCCCGGCCCGGCGGCCGACCGCCGCGACCACGCCGAACGCGCCGAGGTTCACCACGCCGTAGATCAGCGCGTACGCGGCGGTGGCGCCGAGCGGGTCGACCCCGGTGGGCGCGTAGCCGGCGGCGGCGAGCGGCACCAGCAGGTAGCCGGCCTGGCCGACGGACGACCAGGCGAGCAGCCGCACCGCGCTGTAGCGGGTGTCGAAGCGCTGGCGCAGCGCGCCGACGTTGCCCACCGTCATGGTGACGGCGGCCAGCACGGCGAGCGCCAGGCCCCAGGTGTGCGCGTACGGGCGGAAGGCGATGGTGGTGGCGAGCGCGAGGCCGGACAGGCCGGCCGCCTTGCCGACCACCGAGAGGTAGCCGGCCACCGGCAGCGGGGCGCCGATGTAGGTGTCGGGCACCCAGAAGTGGAACGGGACGGCGGCGACCTTGAAGGCGAACCCGACCAGGGTCAGCACGGCGCCCGCCTCGGCCAGCGGCTTGAGCTGCCCGGGGGCGTGTTCCAGGCCCTGGGCGACGGCGCCGAGGTGCAGGCTGCCGCTGGCCGCGTAGACGAAGCCGACGCCGAGCAGCATCACGGCCGTGGCGGTGACGGAGGAGACGAAGAACTTGAGCGCGGCCTCGGCGCCCCGGCCGTCCCGGCGCAGCGCGACCAGGGCGAAGGCGGGCAGCGAGGCGACCTCCAGCGCGATCACCATGGTGGCGAGGTCGCGGGAGGCGGGCAGCAGCGCGGCGCCGGTGGCGCTGGAGAGCAGCAGGAACCAGTACTCGCCGCCGGGCAGCTTCTCCTCCTCGACGGTGTGCGCGGAGAGCAGGGCGGCGATCAGCGCGCCGCCGAGGGCGAGCAGCTGGAACACCAGGGCGAAGTGGTCGGCGACGTACGAGCAGCCTCCCGCGGCGGAGACGCTGGTCGCTGGAGTGTCAGACCCCCCTGCTACGTTCTGCACACAGAAGGTCGCCCGGGGTGATCCCCCGGTGAGGGGGAGGAGTGCGATGAGGGCGAGGGCAAGTCCGGCCGCGGCGAGGCGGCCGAGCCACTTCCGGTGCCGCTCGGGCAGGAACAGGTCGGTGAGCAGGACGGCGAGGGCGGCCACCGCGGCGATCAGCGGGGGCGCGATCGCCACCCAGTCCACGGACTGGATCAGGCTGCCCGGGTTGGCTACGGCGAGGGAGGTCACAGTGTGCTGCCCCGTGGAGTGAGGTCCGAGTGCGGCGATCTGGGCTCCGAGCACGGTCAGCCACCCCCGAGGAGGTGCTTGACGGCGGGGTCGGAGAGGCCGAGCAGGAGCGCGGGCCAGAGGCCGGCGAGCAGGGTGAGGGCGGCCAGCGGCGTCCAGCTGACGGCCTCGTACGGGCGCAGGTCGGCGACCTGGTCCACCGGGGCGGGCTGTTGGGGGTCGCCCATGCAGACGCGCTTGACCACGATCAGCAGGTAGGCGGCGGTGAGGAGGGTGCCGAGACCGGCCAGGACCATGTAGGTGACGAACGCGGGGCGCGACAGGCCGTCGGCCGGGTCGAACGCGCCGAACATGGCGAGCAGCTCGCCCCAGAAGCCGGCCAGGCCGGGCAGACCGAGGCTGGCCACGGCGGCGAAGGCGAGCAGCGCGCCGATCCGCGGGGCGCGGCCGTACAGGGCGGCGCCGGTGGCACCGGAGAGGGTGTCGAGGTCCGCCGTGCCGTAGCGGTCCTTGAGGGCGCCGACGAGGAAGAACAGCAGACCGGTGATCAGACCGTGGGCGATGTTGGCGAACAGCGCGCCGTTGACGCCCACCGGAGTGAGGGAGGCGATGCCCAGCAGCACGAAGCCCATGTGGCCGACGGAGGAGTACGCGATCAGGCGCTTGAGGTCGCCCTTGGCGCCGGGGCGGGCCAGCGCCAGACAGGCCAGTGATCCGTAGACGATGCCGACGGCGGCGAACGCGCCCAGGTAGGGGGCGAGCGTCGCGGTGCCGTCGGGCACGACCGGGAGGAGGACGCGGACCAGACCGTACGTGCCCATCTTCAGCAGCACGCCGGCGAGCAGCACCGAGCCGACCGTCGGGGCGGCGGTGTGCGCGTCCGGGAGCCAGCTGTGCAGCGGCCAGGCAGGGGCCTTGACCGCGAGCCCGACCATGATCGCCAGGGCGGCGATCACCTGGGTGGTGTGGCTCAGGCCGTTGCCGTGCGCGGCAGCCAGGGCCTGCATGTCGAAGGTGCCGGCCTTGCTGCCGATCAGCAGGAAGCCGAGCAGCATCACGGCCGAGCCGAGCAGCGTGTACAGGATGAACCGGTTGGCGGCCGGGGCCTTCGCCCCGCTCCCCCAGCGGGCGATCAGGAAGTACATCGGGATCAGCACGATCTCGAAGGCCAGGAAGAAGAGCAGGAGGTCCAGCACCGCGAAGGTGGCGAGCATGCCGACTTCGAGGAGGAGGAACAGCCCGACGAAGGCCTTCGCCGACGGCACGCCGTCCCCGCCCGGCAGCCGCTTCTCCGAGTACAGCGCGCAGAGGAAGGTGAGCAGTGCGGTCAGCACGATCAGCGGCAGCGAGATGCCGTCCACGCCGAGGTGGAGGCGCACGTTGAGGGCCGGGATCCAGGACACGTCGGTGGTGGCCTGCATCCGGGCGGGCTCGTCGTGGTCGAAACCGGCCGCCAGGGCGACGGTGAGCAGCAGCACCGCGCCGGTGACGACGCTGTTCAGCCGCAGCGCCCGCCGGTCGGCGGCGGCCGGCTCCCGGCCGAACACCGGCGCCAGGGTGAGCGCGGCGCCGAGCAGCGGCAGCACCAGGAGGGCGATGAGGACTGCGTTCATCGGGGGCTCCTACAAGCGGCGGTCGGAATCGGGAGAACCGGGGAGAGGGGGTACGGCATCCGCTACACCGCCACCAGGACGGCCAGCAGGACGACGCCGGCGAGCAGCGCGCTGAGGTAGGTCTGCGCGTTGCCGGTCTGCGCGAGCCGGACGGCCCGGCCGAGCAGGTTGGCGCCGGCCCCGCTGCCACGCACGTAGGTCTCGACGACCTCGCGGTCGAGGAAGCGGACCAGCCGGGCGGCGGCGGTCACCGGGCGGACGAACAGCGCGTGGTACAGCCGGTCGACGCCGAAGCCGTGCCGGGCCGGGCCGAACAGCGGGCCGAGCAGGGTGCGCCCGGGGTCGGCGACGATCACCTCGGCGATCGGAGCTCCGGCCTGCTCGGGCACCCGGCCGGCGTCGGCCGGGGCCGGGCGGCCGGTGGCCAGCCGCGCGGTCGCCGAGCGCCAGGCGCCGTACGCCGCGAGCACGCCGACCACGGCGAGCCCGGTGCCGATGACGGCGGTGACGGCCGAGGGGCGCAGCGAGCCGCCGTCCAGCAGCGCGGGCAGCCAGTCCGAGCGCAGGCCGGCGACGCCGAAGCCCATGGTCGGGATCGCCAGCACCCAGAGCGGCCAGCGCATCGCGGGCGGCTCGGCGGTGGCCGGGTCGGCCTCGTCGAGCTCGGGCGAGTACGGCGCGTCCGCCTCGTGCCCGGCCGCAGACGCCACGGCCTGCGGCACTGCGGCCTGCGACGCCCCGGCAGCCTGCGGGCTGTGGAAGCTGACCAGGAAGAGCCGGGTCGCGTACGCGGCGGTGAGCAGCGCGGTGAGTCCGGCGGAGATCAGTACGATCCACCCGGCGGCCTCCGGCACGGCCGAGGCCGGGCCGAGCCCGTTGGTGAGCGCCTCGCCGTTGGCGGCGTGCTCGGCGGCGGTCAGCACCGCCTCCTTGCTGAAGAAGCCGGAGAACGGCGGCAGCCCGACCAGGGCGACGAGCGCGATGCCCATCGTCCAGTAGGCGTCCGGGACGCGCTTGCGCAGCCCGGGGATCCGGGACATCGCAGAGATCGAGTTGGTGTGCGCGGCGTGGATCACCACGCCGGCGGCCAGGAACAGCAGCGCCTTGAAGGCGCCGTGGCTGACCAGGTGGAAGACGGAGGCCTCGCGGTCGCCGGTGGCCAGCGCCCCGGCCATGTAGCCGAGCTGGCCGACGGTGGAGTAGGCGAGCACCCGTTTGAGGTCGTCCTGGGCGAGCGCACAGAACGCCGAGCCGATCATCGTCACGGCGGCCATCACGGCCAGCACGACCAGCGCCGCGCCCGACAGCAGGAACACCGGCAGCAGCCGGGCGACCAGGTAGATGCCGGCCGCGACCATGGTGGCGGCGTGGATCAGCGCGGAGACCGGCGTCGGGCCGGCCATGGCGTCCGGGAGCCAGGTGTGCAGCGGGAACTGCGCGCTCTTGCCGGCCACCCCGGCGAGCAGCAGCAGGGCGATCAGCGTCGGGTGGCCGAGCCGCCCGTCGGTCGCGGCGGCCAGCACGTCGGGGATCCGGAAGCTGCCGGCGTCCGCGCCGAGCAGGAAGATCCCGAACAGGAACGGCACGTCGCCGAGCTTGGTGACCAGGAAGGCCTTCAGCGAGGCCGAGCGGGCGTCCTCGGTCTCCCAGTGGTGGCCGATCAGGAAGTACGAGCAGATGCCCATGACCTCCCAGCCGACCAGCAGCACGATCAGGTCGCCCGAGTAGACCACCAGGAACATCGCCGCGGTGAACAACGAGACCAGCGCGGCGTACGACGGGTAGCGCGGGTCCTTCCTGAGGTACGCGGTCGAGTAGACCTGCACGCAGGTGGCGACCAGGCCGACCAGCACGGAGATCAGCGAGCTGAAGCCGTCCAGGTGGAGGGCGAGCGCGATGTCCGGGCCGCCGGTCGGAGTGAGCCGGGTGGCGGCGTCCAGCGCCTGGCCGGTGCCGAGCTGGAGGGCGACGACCAGGGCGAGCACGGCCGAGACGGCGACCGGCACGATGGCCAGCGGCCGGGCCAGGCCGGGCGCCTTCTTGCCAACGGCCAGGGTCGCGGCGGCCCCGAGTGCGGGCAGCGCGGGGACGAGGGCGGGCAGGGCGAGGTTCATGCGGCGGCCTGGCCCTTCAGCGCCTCGGCTCCGGCCGGCGTCTCCTCGGCGAGCGGCTCCGCCGGATCGCCGAGCGCGGTGGCCCGGTCGATGTCCGCGGTGCCCCGGGCCCGGAACAGCAGCAGGACGATGGCGAGCCCCAGCCCGATCTCGGCGGCGGCGACGGTGATGGTGAACAGGGTGAGCGCCTGGCCGGCGTGCAGCGAGTCGCGCAGCCAGGTGTCGAAGGCGACCAGGTTGAGGTTGACGGCGTTGAGCATCAGCTCGACGGACATCAGGACCAGGACGGCGTTGCGCCGGGCGAGCACGCCGTACACGCCGATGCTGAACAGCAGCGCGGCGAGGACGACGGGGTAGGCGAGGTGCATCAGCTCTCCTCCGACGCGGACGGCGCGGACGGCGCGGCCTCAGGGGCCGCCGGGTTCTCCGGCGCCGGCCGGGGCACGGTGGCGGCGACGGTCCCGTTCGAGCCCACCGGCCGGCCGGCCCGCAGCCGGCCCGCCCGGGGCGGCGGCACCCGCCGCGTCGACCCGCGCGACAGCACGATCGCGCCGACCAGCGCCGCCAGCAGCAGCACGGAGAGGGCCTCGAAGGGCAGCACCCAGTGGCGGAACAGGCTCGCCCCGGTGACGGCGGCCGAGCCGCCCCCCGCGCCGAGGTCGATCCAGGAGGTCCGGAAGGCGTCGACGACCAGCGTCACCAGCGTCCCGGCCGAGGCGAGCGCCACGACCAGGGCCACCCAGCGGTTCTTGGAGTCGGCGTCCGGCGAGCGCCCGATCGGCGCCTTGGTGAGCATCAGCCCGAACAGCACCAGGACGATCACCGAGCCGAGGTAGATCAGCACCTGCACCCAGGCGATGAACTCGGCGGTGAGCAGCAGGAACTCCACCGCCAGCCCGCCCAGCGCGACCACCAGCCAGAGCGCGGCGTGCACCAGTTGCTTGGTGCTGACGGCGACCACGGCCGAGCCGAGCACGGCGATGCCGACCAGCAGGAAGACGATCTCCACCCCGGTCGGGGACAGGAACGAACGGGCGGCCGGCTCCAGCGAGCCGGTCGCCGCGAGCAGGGTGGCGGCGCTCACTGGGCCTCCCCCTCATCCGAGGCCGCCGAGGCAGCCGCTGCGGCCGCTGCGGCGGCGGCCAGCTTGTCCGCCGTCTTGCGCGCGGTGGTGATCTCCTTGGGCTCCTCGGCCGCCGGGTCCAGCGCCGGCGGCGCCGGGACGGTCCACATCCACTCGCGGAGCTTGTCCCGCTCGTGGGTCAGCTCCAGGATGTCGGTCTCGGCGTACTCGAACTCGGGCGACCAGAACAGCGCGTCGAAGGGGCACACCTCGATGCAGATCCCGCAGTACATGCAGAGCGAGAAGTCGATGGCGAACCGGTCCAGCACGTTGCGGGTGCGGGCCCGCGCGTTCGGCTCGGCGGCCGGCAGCGTCTCCTTGTGGGAGTCGATGTAGATGCACCAGTCCGGGCACTCGCGCGCGCAGAGCATGCACACCGTGCAGTTCTCCTCCAGCAGCGCGATGACGCCGCGCGAACGCGGCGGCAGCACCGGCTGCACGTCGGGGTACTGCGCGGTGACGGTCTTCTTCGTCATCGTCCGCAGGGTCACGGCCAGGCCCTTGGCCAGGCCGGCACCGGGAAAACTCATGAGATCGCCACCTTGATGACGCCGGTCAGGGCCAGCTGGACGAGGGCGAGCGGGATCAGCACGGTCCACGCGAAGCGCATCAGCTGGTCCTCGCGCAGACGCGGGTAGGTGACCCGCAGCCAGATGACCACGAAGGCCAGCGCGAAGGTCTTCAGGATCATCCAGAGCCAGCCGAGCTGGTCCGCCAGCGGGCCGTGCCAGCCGCCCAGGAAGAGCACCGCGGTCAGCGCCGACACCACCAGGATGCCCGCGTACTCGGACAGCAGGAACAGCGCGAAGCGCAGGCCCGTGTACTCGGTGTACGCGCCGAAGATGATCTCCGAGTCGGCGACCGGCATGTCGAACGGCGGGCGCTGGAGCTCGGCCAGGCCGGCCGTGAAGAACACGAACGCGCCGATGAGCTGCCAGGGCAGCCAGTACCACTCCCAGGCGTCCACGATCCCGGGCAGCGAGAGCGTGCCGGCGGCCATCGCCACCGAGGCCGCCGCCAGCACCATCGGCAGCTCGTACGACATCAGCTGCGCGGCCGTGCGCAGGCCGCCGAGCAGCGAGAACTTGTTCGCCGAGGCCCAGCCGGCCATCAGCTTGCCGATCACGCCGACGCCCATCACGGCCAGCACGAAGAACAGGCCGGCGTCGATCGCCTGGCCGACGAAGCCGTTCGGGCCGACCGGGATCGCCAGCAGCACGAAGAGGTACGGCAGCAGCGAGACGGCGGGCGCCAGCTGGAAGATCCGGCGGTCCGCCCCGGCCGGGACGATGTCCTCCTTCTGCGCGAACTTCACGCCGTCCGCGACGAGCTGCGCCCAGCCGTGGAAGCCGCCCGCGTACATCGGGCCGAGTCGGCCCTGCATGTGCGCCATGACCTTGTGCTCGGTCTGGCCGATGACCAGCGGGAAGGTGAGGAAGACGACCAGGGTGGCGACGCAGCGCAGCACCGTGTCGAGCAGGTTCACGCGCCGTCTCCGTCCTGGCCGGCCGGTCCGGCCGTCGTCTCGTCCTGCTCACCCGCGGGCGCGGCGGGCTTCGCCGGCTCGACGGGCGACTGCTCCTCGGCAGGCTCCTCCGCAGGCTTCTCCACAGGCTTCGCGGGCTCGGCCGGTGCCTTCGCCTCGGCGGGCTTCGCGGGCTCGTCGTGCGCGGGCACCGGGTTGTGCCAGGGCGCGTCCGAGGACCGGGTCCGCGGCGACGCCGAGCCCTCGGCCTTCGGCTCGGCAGGCGCAGCGGCCTCGGCAGCCTCGGCGGGCGCCGCCTCCGCAGCCTGACTGACCGATCCGTCGGACACCGACCTGACCCGACGCGGCCGGTCCGCCCGCACCACGGGCGCCGCCTCGCCAGCAGCCGAAGCAGCGGCCGAACCAGCGGTCGGAGCAGCAGCCTCGCCAGCAGCCGAAGCAGCGTCCGGAGCAACGGCACCAGCAGCCTCGGCTCCCGCCTGACTCGCCGACCCCTCCGCCACCGTCCTGGTCCGCCGAGGCCGGTCCGCCCGCACCGCCGCCGCGCCCTCGGCACCGGCAGCAGCACCGGCCCCAGCAGCGCCAGCAGCACCGGCCCCAGCACCAGCAGCCCGGGGCGTCCGCCCGGCCGCGCCCGCCGCCCGCGCACCACGCGCGGGCCGCTCGGCGACCGGCGGCAGGGTGCCCTTCAGCGGCCCCCACTCGTTCGGGTCCGGCACCCCGGCCGGCTGCATCTTGCGCCGGGCGGGCCCGTCGCCGTGGTCCGACTCGCCCGGCTCCTTGGCTCCCGGCCAGGCCTTGGCGACCCGGGCCGCGAGCACGAACTCCTTGCGCAGCGGGTACCCCTCGAAGCCGTCCGGCAGCAGCAGGGTGGCGAGGTAGGGGTGTCCGGGGAAGTCGATGCCGAACATCTCGTGGGTCTCACGCTCGTGCCAGGCGGCGCCCGCGTAGACCGGTACGGCGGTGGGCAGCGCGGCCTTGTCCCGCGGCACCCGGGTGCGCAGCGCCAGGTGGCGCAGCACGCCCGGGGCGTCGGCGGAGGCGAGGTGGGCGACCACGGAGAAGCCCTCGGCCAGTTCGTCGACGGCGCTCAGCCAGTCGAAGTAGCCCAGGCCGAGCGTGTCGCGGGCGTTGGTGAGCGCCTCGATCCAGTGCTCGGCGGGGACGTCGACGGTGACCAGCCCGTAAGCCTCGGCGCCGGTCGCCCACTCCCCGACCGACGCCGCGTACTGCTCGGCGGAAGTCATGAGGCCCCTCCCTCGGTCGAAGGCCCCGTCACCAGCGGGCGGCGCAGCGCCGCCGCGGGCGCGGCGTAGCGGTCGGGCAGCGACTCGGCGGCGATCTTCTCCTGGAGCTTGAGGATGCCCTGGAGCAGCGCCTCGGGCCGGGGCGGGCAGCCGGGCACGTAGACGTCGACCGGGATGATCTGGTCCACGCCCTTGGTCACCGAGTAGGAGTCCCAGTACGGGCCGCCGGAGTTGGAGCAGGCGCCGAAGGAGATGACGTACTTCGGCTCGGGCATCTGCTCGTAGAGGCGCTTGACGGCGGGCGCCATCTTGTCGGTCACCGTCCCCGAGACGATCATCAGGTCGGCCTGACGGGGTCCGGGCGCGAACGGAATGACACCCATCCGGATGAAGTCGTGTTTGGCCATGGACGCGGCGATGAACTCGATCGCGCAGCAGGCCAGGCCGAAGTTGAAGCACCAGAGGCTGTAGCGGCGGCCCCAGTTGAGCACGACCTTGACCGGGTCGGGCGCGAGCCGGGCCAGCGGGCCGATGCCACGGCGCTCGACGGCGCCGGGGCGCGACGGGTCCGGGAGGCCGAGTGGGACCGGCCCGCCCTGGGCGCCGTGCGAGTGGGTGTGCGTCACGTCCATTCCAGAACGCCCTTCTTCCAGGCGTAGAGCAGGCCGACCGCGAGGAAGCCGATGAAGAGGAACATCTCGATCAGCGTTCCGGCGCCGTACCCGGCGGTGGCGAAGACCGTCGCCCACGGGAACAGGTAGATCGCGTCGACCGCGAAGATCACGTACAGGAAGGCGTACACGTAGTAGCGGATCTGGGTGTGCGCCCAGTCCTCGCCCACCGGGTCCACCCCGCACTCGTAGGCGAGGAGTTTCTCGGGCGAGTACACCACCGGCCGCAGCAGGCGGTTGGCCGTGAACGCCGCGGCGACGAAGAGCACCCCGACGACGGCCAGCAGGCCCATCGCGGCGTACGCGTCGAAGTAGCCGCCGCCGACCGCCGGGTCGGCCGCGACGGCAGCCGCATGCTGCCCCTCCATGCCTTCGCCCTCCACCTCGGCCGTGAACAACCCCTCAAGGCAGTTCTACGACGTTTCCTCGCACGGTCATAACCATGGCCAATGCGTGAGTCTAAGGGGACGGCTCCGCTCCGCCCGAACCCTGCCCGCTCCGCAAGACGTCCGGTGGACACTCCCGCGAGCACCGGGCAGTGGCCCGACGACCAGGACGGGGGTAGGGATAACCCCCGTCCCGGAAGATGTATCACCCCCATGGCATCTCCCGCCCCGGGTTCGGGAAGCTTGCTCCACCAGCTCGACCAAGAGGGACGGTAGATCCAGATGAAGCCGCTGCACCGCCGCACCGTGGATGCCATCAAGGAGCAGGACGCTCAGATGGTCCGCTCGCCGCTGTACGGCGCGCAGATGTGGCGGCAGGTCGGCCAGCTGCTGCTCAACCTGCCGCTCGGCGTCGCCGGCTTCACGCTCACCGCCATCACGCTCACGGCCGGCCTGGGGATGTCGATCACCGTGGTCGGCCTGCCGCTGCTGGCCGGCGGGCTGGCCGTCTCCCGCGCCCTGGGCGGGCTGGGCCGCTGGCGGGCCCGGGCGGCGTACGACTCCGCGATCCACGAGCCGGAGCCGGTGCAGCAGCGCCGGCCGGGGGTGGTGGGCTTCACCATCGCCCACCTGACCGACCTGCTGAACTGGCGCTCGGCGCTCTACAACGTACTGATGCTGCCCTGGGGCATCCTGAGCTTCACGGTGGCCCTGGTCGCGGTCACCGTGATGTGGCCGGTGCTGCCCTGGGTGATCCGGGCGCTGGCGGCGGTCGACCGGATCCTGGTCGAGTCGCTGCTCTTCCCGGGCGCCCTGGCCGAGCGGGTGCGCGAGCTGGAGGACGACCGCGGCACGGTGGTCGACACCGCCGCCGCCGACCTGCGCCGGATCGAGCGCGACCTGCACGACGGCGCCCAGGCCCGCCTGGTCGCGCTGGCCATGGACCTGGGCATGGCCAAGGAGCGGCTGCGCGAGGTCGAGACCGAGGACGACGTGGTGGCCGCCACGAAGATGGTCGACAACGCGCACGGCGAGGTGAAGCTGGCCCTCCAGGAGCTGCGCGACCTGGCCCGGGGCATCCACCCGGCGGTGCTCACCGACCGCGGCCTGGACGCGGCCCTGTCCTCGGTCGCCGCCCGCTGCACCGTCCCCGGTGGGGTCAAGGTGAACGTCGACCTGAAGGGGCCGGACGGCCAGGCCGAGCGCCCGGACTCGGCGGTCGAGGGCATCGCGTACTTCACCGTCAGCGAGCTGCTGACCAACGTCTCCAAGCACGCCGGCGCCCGCACCGCCTCGGTCGACGTCTGGCGCTCCGACAACCAGCTGATGGTGCTGGTCCAGGACGACGGCAAGGGCGGCGCCGCCCCCTACCCGGGCAGCGGCCTGGCCGGGCTGACCGAGCGGATCCGCGCGGTGGACGGGGTGCTCCTGGTGCAGAGCCCGGAGGGCGGCCCGAGCAGCATCACCGTCGAACTGCCCTGGCGCACCCGCACCGCCCGCCGCTGAACCGGGGCGCGGCACGGCGCCGGGACCTCGTCGAGGAAGTGACGAGGTCCCGGCGCCGCTCCGGTGGGGCGGCCGGTCCGCGGAACCCTTGCGCGGTGCCGGGGTCCGGAGCCAGGTCCTACGGGCTCTCCAGGGCGCCGAGGGTGACGTCGGCGGTCCGGCTGTTGCCGTCCCTGGTGTAGGCGACGGTGGCCTTGTCGCCCGGGGTGAGCGAGGCGAGCGCGGTGGTGAGCGCGTTCAGCGAGTCGACCGTGGCGTCCCCGATCTTGGTGATCACGTCGCCGGCCTGCATCCCCGCCGAGGCGGCCGGGCCGCCCGCGGTGACCGCCACGATGACCGCGCCGGCGGGCTTGAACTGCTGGTTGAAGCTGGTCCGGGCGGTGATGCCGAGCGCGGCCCGGCCGGAGTTGGTGACCTTGCCCTGCTTGATCAGCTGGTCGGTGATGTTGGTGATGGTGGACGCCGGGATGGCGAAGCCGATGCCGGGCGCGGCCGCGCCGTTGGCCTCGGGCTCCGTCGCCGCGAGCGTGTTGATGCCGATCACCTGGCTGTCCAGGTTGACCAGCGCGCCGCCGCTGTTGCCCGGGTTGATCGCGGCCGAGGTCTGCACCATGTTGCCGATGGTGGCGCCGGGCGAGCCGCCGCCCCTGGGTTCGGAGACGGTCCGTCCGGTGGCCGAGACGATGCCCTGGGTGACGCTGCTGGAGAGGCCGAGCGGGCTGCCCATGGCGAGGGTGATCTGGCCGAGCTGGACCTTGCCGGAGTCCCCGAAGGCGGCCGGCTTGAGGCCGCTCGGCGGGCTGCTCAGCTTGATCACCGCGAGGTCGGTGTCGGGGTAGCTGCCGACCAGGGTGGCGTCCAGCGACTTGGTGCTGTTGGCGAGGGTGACGGTGAAGGTGGTCGCGGTGCCCACCACGTGGGCGTTGGTGACGATGTCGCCCTTGTCGTCGTAGACGATCCCGGAGCCGAGGCTGTCGCCGGTGGTGATCTGCACCACCGAGGGCAGCACGTCGGCGATGACCCGCTGGTAGTCGTCCTGCAACTGGTTCCCGTCGGCCGACCGCGCGGGGGCCGACGAGGCCGGCTTGGCCGAGCCGGAGCTCGACGGGGAGCCCGCGGCCTGCGAGGCGGACGAGGAGGAGCCGCTGCTGCACCCGGCCAGCGCCAGCGCGGTCAGTACGGCCACCGCGCCGGGCACGAGCAACCGGCCGTGGGCCGTCCTGGGGCCGGTCGGCCGGGGCCCGGCCGGCAGGGGGCGGGCGTGTTCCTTCTTTCGGCTCACCTGACTGCCTCCGATTCGTCACCACGCTGAGAGCACGGAAATCTTTGTCAGCATTTCACCGATTTGTCCGATTTGACGGCTCGACTCGCCCGGCACTCACCACGGAAACCCGAACACCCTAGAATCGGCCCATGACTTGGTTGATCACCGGCGGTGCCGGATACATCGGCGGGCACGTCGTCCGCCAGCTGCTCGACGCCGGTGAGCGCGTCGCCGTCCTGGACGACCTCAGCACCGGCGACGCCTCCCGCCTACCGGAGGGCGTCGCCCTGGTCGAGGGCTCCACCCTGGACCGGGCCGCCCTGGACGCCGCCATCCGCGAGCACGCGATCGAGGGCATCCTGCACTTCGCCGCCAAGAAGCAGGTCGGCGAGTCCGTCGAGCAGCCGTTCTTCTACTACCGGGAGAACATGATCGGCCTGCAGACCGTCCTGGAGGCCGCCGCCGAGGGCGGGGTCAAGCGCTTCCTCTTCTCCTCCTCCGCCGCCGTCTACGGCATGCCGGACGTCGACCTGGTCACCGAGTCGACCCCGTGCGCCCCGATGAGCCCGTACGGCGAGACCAAGCTGGCCGGCGAGTGGCTGGTCGCCGCGGCCGGGAAGGCCCACGGCATCTCCACCGTGGCGCTGCGCTACTTCAACGTGGCCGGTGCCGCCTCCCCCGAGCTGTCCGACACCGGGGTCTTCAACCTGATCCCGATGGTCTTCGAGCGGCTCACCGCCGGCGAGGCCCCGCGGGTCTTCGGCGACGACTACCCCACCCAGGACGGCAGCTGCGTCCGCGACTTCATCCACGTCTCCGACATCGCCTCGGCCCACGTCGCGGCCGCCAAGCGGCTGGCCGCCGACCCGGCCGGCGAGACCTCGCTGGTGCTCAACATCGGCCGCGGCGAGGGCGTCAGCGTCAAGGAGATGCTGGAGGTGATCGGCAAGGTCACCGGTTACGACACCACCCCCGAGGTGACCCCGCGCCGTGCCGGCGACCCCGCGCGGGTGGTGGCCTCGGCCGACCTGATCCGCCGCGAGCTGGGCTGGGGCGCCCGCCACGACGTGGCGGAGATGGTGGCCTCCGCGTGGGACGGCTGGTGCAGCCGCCACCCCGGGGCCCGCAAGGCCTGATCGGGCGCGTCTGACGGCGGCGGGGCGCCCGCCCCGCCGCCGCGCCGGTTCAGCGCGCCGGGACGGCCGTGCCGTAGAAGGCGTCCAGCGCGTACACGCAGCGGTCCTTGGAGCCGACGAAGACCCGGCCGCCGACCGCGACCGGCGAGCCGGTCAGCTCGCCCTTGGTGCCGAGCTCCCAGCGCAGCTGACCGCTCGCCAGGTCCAGGGTGTGCAGCGAGTGGTCCCGGCTGCCCAGGTGCACCAGGCCGTCGGCCACCGCCGGGGAGCCGACGATCTCGCCGCGCGCCGTGTAGCGCCAGCGCTCCCGGCCGCTCGCCGCCTCGAAGGCGTACAGCACCCCGCCGCTGCCGACCAGCACCATGCCGTCCCCGACCACCACCGGCTCGGCGCCCTGGCGGTTGCCGGTGACCCCGCGCCAGCGGTCCCGGCCGGTGGCCGCGTCCAGCGCGTACACCGTCCCGAGGTAGTCGGCCACGTAGACCGCGTCGGCGTCCAGCGCGGGCGGGGTGAACAGCACCACCGGGGCCTCGAAGCGCCAGCGCTCGACCCCGCTGGCCGCGTCCAGCGCGTACACCCGGGAGCCGGCCGTCACGTACAGCACGCCGCCGCGCTCGACCGGGTGCGAGGGCACGTCCTCGCCGACCGGGAAGGACCAGCGCAGGCCGGCGCCGTGCGGGTCGATGCAGCGCAGCCGCCCGGCCCCGTAGTAGTAGGCCGCGCCGGCCACCAGGACCGGTCCGGACTGCGGGTTCTCGTAGTCCTGCTGGGCGTCGTCGGCCCGCCACAGCTCGGCGCCGTTGGCGGCCGAGCGCAGCTGGACACCGCCGCCGCGGACGCCGCAGCACAGCACCCCGTCGGCGGCGGAGAGCGAGTAGACCCAGCCGTCCAGCGAGGTGCGCCAGCGCTCGGTGCCGTCCGCGACGTCCACGGTGTACAGGTGCGGGCCGTCGGCCGCGTGCACCCGGCCGGCGTCCACCGCGAGCGCCCAGGCGACGTCCCGGGTCTTGTAGCGCCGCTCGCCGGAGGCGATGTCCAGCGCGTGCACCTCGAAGCTGGAGACGAAGAGCGTGCCGTCGGCGACCACCGGGGTGCCCCAGACGTCGTTGGACATCCGGAACCGCCAGGGGCGCCAGCGGGCGGCCGGCGCCGGCGGCGGGGTGATCCGGCGGACCCAGTCGGTCTCGGCCGGGGCGGTGCCCGGGCCGGGCTGCTCGTGCTCGGCCCGCGGCCCGGGGCCTATCCGCACCGAGGCTCCGGACAGCCGCACCTCGACGGCCCCGCCGCCGCCCGGCGCGCGGTGCTTGTTGGGGGAGGCGATCTTCGCGGTCGGGATCTCGCCGTCGGACACCGGGCCCGGCCTCCGCCCGGTGTGCACCGGCCCGGACGGCGGCGGCGCGTGCCCCCCGCCCGGGTGGGTGCGCGGGTCGTCCAGGCCGGGGCGCTGCACCGGGACCGGCTGGTGCGGCTGCGGCGGCTGGTGGGGCTGGAGCGGGCCGGCCTGCGGCGGCCCGGCCGGGGGCGGCGGCGCGCCGCCCGGCAGCTGGACGGCCCGGGGCGGCGCGCTCGGGCGGCGGCCGCGCTTGCGCTCGATCAGCTCCAGCGCGTTCACGGGGAGCCAGTCGCCGACCTCGCCGGCGGCGTCGTCCCGGGAGAACAGGTGCGGGGCCAGTTCGGCCTGGATCTGCGCCGGGGTGGGCCGGTGCTCGGGCGAGGGCCGCATGCAGGCGCGGACCAGGTCCATCAGCTCGCGCGGCATCCCGGACAGGTCCGGCTCCTCGCGCAGCAGCTGGAACACCGTCTCGACCGGGTTGGAGCCGCTGAAGGGCGGGTGCCCGGTCGCGCAGAACACCATCAGCGAGCCGAGCGAGAAGACGTCGCTGGCGCCCCGGACGTTACGGCTGTCCTTGGCCTGCTCGGGGGACATGTAGGCGGGGGTGCCGACCGCGACGTTGGTCATGGTGAGCCGGGTGCTGGAGACGCCGGAGGCGATGCCGAAGTCGATCACCTTCGGGCCGTCCTCGACCACCAGCACGTTGGAGGGCTTGAGGTCCCGGTGGATCAGCCCGGCCGCGTGGATGGACTGCAGCGCCTCGGCGATGCCCGCGATCAGCCAGCGGGTGGCGTCCACCGGCAGCGGACCGCACTCCTCGACCAGGTCCTCCAGCGAGGGGGCCGGGATGTACGCGGTGGCCAGCCAGGGCACCCGGGCGTCCGCGTCGGCGTCCACCACGGCCGCGGTGTAGAAACCGCCGACCGTCTTGGCCGCCTCGATCTCGCGCGCGAAGCGGACGCGGAACAGCTCGTCCTCGGCCAGTTCCCCCCGGACGGTCTTGATGGCCACCCGCCGGCCGGAGGCGGAGCGCGCCAGGTAGACCAGCCCCATCCCACCCGCGCCGAGCCGCCCCAGCACCTCGAAGGGCCCGATCCGCCTCGGATCGTGCGCCGTCAGCTGGTCCACTCCGCTGCCACCTCCCCGTTTTCCGCACCCGCCGCGTGGTGCCGGACCCGATTCTCCAATGCCGCCCGGCCCATCTCCAACCTCCCCCGCCCAGAGCCGACGGCCGCCCCGGGAGCGCCGCCGTCCGGCCGGTGATGACGGAACGGCCGGATTCTGACGCCCGTTCCGGCCGTGGCTTGCACCCGGACGCCCGGACCCTCCCCTTCGGCGCCGATCTTCCGACGTCGCCAGTCGTCACGCTCTGTCACTCGATCGCCCCTCAGCGGACTCGCCGTCACGCTGTGGGGTCAAAGGCACACGGGGGGGCTTCAACGACGCCTGCGGAGCGCGGTGAATATCCGTCCGAAGTGGTTCATGCCCCTATAGCAACCCCCCGTGCGGAGTAATAGTCGCATCACCGAATCGCGCCAAGATCGTGCCACGGTAAGCTGACGGCATGACAGGACAAGTTCGCACCGTCGACGGTCGCGTCGCCGGGCGACGCGGACAGGAAACGCGGCAGAAGCTGCTCGACTGCCTCCGCGAGATGCTCAGCACGTCGCCGTACCGGGACGTCAAGGTCATCGACGTCGCCCGTATGGCGGGTACCTCCCCCGCGACCTTCTACCAGTACTTCCCGGATGTCGAGGGCGCTGTCCTCGAAATCGCCGAGGAAATGGCCAAGGACGCCGACACCCTCAAAGAGCTGGTGGCCGGAAAGTCCTGGGCAGGGAAGTCCGGTCCGACCACTTCGGAAGAACTGGTCGACGGATTCCTCGCCTTCTGGCGCAAGAACGACGCCATTCTCCGAGTGGTCACGCTCGGTGCCGCCGAAGGGGACAAGCGGTTCTTCAAGATCCGCATGACGGTCCTCAACGCGGTCGCCAAGCCGCTCGCGGAGGCCGTCAAGGAACTCCAGGCGAAGGGCCAGGCCGACAAGTCGCTCGACCCGAACGCCGTCGCCGGGGCCCTGGTCTCGCTGCTCGCCTCGGCGGCCGAGCACCAGAAGGCCTTCACCGCCTGGGGCGTCAAGGTCAAGGACCTCAAGCCCAACCTCGCTCCCCTGGTGTACCTGGGCGTCACCGGCAAGAAGCCGCCCAAGTAGACCATCCGCTCAACCGACCATCCGCTCCGCGCGCAGCCCCGGCCTCCTGTCCGGGGTACGACGGACGGCGGCCGTGTCCTCGGGGGAGGTCCGCCGACGTACCGCACGCGCGCCAGACATGCCGGTGGGCGGGCACCCCTCACACAGGGTGCCCGCCCACCGGCATGTTCGCGTTCCCGCCCCTCAGGGGCCCTCGGAAGCCCGGCTCCGCGCCGTCAGGGGCAGCGGACCACCTGGCCGGCGTAGGCGAGCCCGCCGCCGAAGCCGAAGAGCAGGACCGGGTCGCCCGGGGACAGCTCGCCGCGTTCGACCAGCTTGGAGAAGGCCAGCGGGATCGAGGCGGCCGAGGTGTTGCCGGAGTCGACCACGTCCCGGGCCACCACCGCGTCGGTGAGGCCCAGCTTGGCGGCGATCGAGTCGATGATCCGCAGGTTGGCCTGGTGCGGCACGAAGCCCTTCAGCTCCGACGGGTCGATCCCGGCCTGCTCGCAGGCCCGGCGGGCCAGCGGGGCGAGCTGGGTGGTGGCCCAGCGGAACACCGACTGGCCCTGCTGGCTGATCACCGGGTCCCAGCCGGTGATCACCACGGCGTCGCCCTTCTCCGGCTCGGAGCCCCAGACCACCGGGCCGATGCCGGGCTCGGCACCGTCCTCCTGGGCCTCGACCACCGCGGCGCCGGCGCCGTCGCCGAAGATCACGCAGGTGGTGCGGTCGGTCCAGTCCAGCGTGTCGGACATCCGCTCGGCGCCGATCACCAGCGCGCGGCGCGCCGCGCCGGCCCGGATCGCGTGGTCGGCGGTGGCCAGGGCGTACGAGAAGCCGGAGCAGACCGTGTTGATGTCGTACGCGGCGGGCGCCCGGACGCCGAGCCGGGCGGCCACGGCGGCGGCGGTGTTGGGGCTGCGCTCGATCGCGGTGCAGGTGGCGACCACGATCAGGTCGATCTCGTCGGCCGTCCGGCCGCTCTTGGCGAGCGCCTTCTGCGCGGCCTCGGTGGCGAGGTCGACCAGGGTCTCGCCCTCGGCGATGTGCCGGGTTCTGACGCCCACCCGGCTACGGATCCACTCGTCGTTGGTGTCGACGAGCGCCTCCAGGTCGTCGTTGGAGAGGACCTTGGGGGGCTGGTAGTGGCCGAGTGCCACAATGCGCGAACCGCTCATAGTGCCATGGAACCGGGTTACCCACTGGTCAGCGGGGCGCGCCCGGCTACAGGATCCGCCCCCGTGATCTGTAGGAGCCCGACAAGGGGCGTTGCGGCGACTGGCCTCCGGGCGCGCCGGGATCGACGCCGATACGGACGAGGGGGCGGGCACCGCCGCCGATGACGGGGCCGACACCGCCCGGAACACCGTACGGACGCCCCCGGAACGCCGCAGTCAGGCCGGGGGCAGGTCGGGGTCGGAACGCCGGGGTCAGGCGGACAGCGAGGCGGCGTCGCCCATCACGATCACCGGGTGGGCCGCCGGGTCCAGGGTGCGGATCAGCTCGGCCATCTTGTCCTCGGGGATCGAGACGCAGCCGTGGGTGGGGCCGTCATGGTCGACGTGGATCCAGATCCCGCCGCCCTTCTTCGCCCCCATCGGGCGGCGCGGGTCCAGCGGGGAGTTTCCGGGCACCCGGTTGTAGTTGATCGCGACCACGTAGTCGAAGGAGCCGGCCAGCTGGTCGCCGAAGAAGCCCGTCCCGGAGACCACGAAGCTCGGGTCCTTGTCGTACGGGAGCTTGCTGCCCGGGTCGGCCTTGCGGCCGCCCGCGTCGGAGAGCGCGAAGACGCCGATCGGGCTGCGCAGGTCGCCCTCGTTGTGGTCGGTGGTCCAGCCGTTGTTGCCGTTGTGGCCCTGCCAGGTCTCGCCGGCCAGCCAGCGGCCCTCGGGGGTGCGGGTCCAGAGGGTGACGGTGTTCTTGTTGCCGTTCTTGTCCTGGCCGGAGGCGAGCACCACCTGGGTGGTCTCGGTGGGTATCTTCGCGACGAAGTCGGCGCCGAGGCCGGGTATCGCGGCGACCGAGCCGTCCGCACGGACCTGGCTGCGGTCGGCGGCCGGGGGCTGGGTCTGCCGGTCGGCGGCGGCCCGGGCGGCGGGAGCCGGCTGGTCGGGCGTGCTGACGCCCTCCGGGCCGGGGCCGTCGGCGGCTGCGGCGACGGGCTTGGCGTCGTCCTGGCCGACGGTGTACCAGCCGGCGGCGGCCGCGACCAGCAGCGCGGTGCCGGCCATCACCGCCTTGCCGTGACGCTTCTTCTTCGCCTTCCGGCGGTGCCCCCGGGCGGCCGCCCGGGCACCCACGGGCGCCGCCACGGGCGGGGGCGTGGGCTGCCGGACGGGCTCCGGCTCGAACGCGTACACCGGTTCGGCGTCGTACACCGACTCGGGGGCGTACACCGGCTCGGCGTCGTACGCCGGCCCGGGGGCGTACACCGGCCCGGGGGCGACGAGCGGGTCGGGCCCGGCGGCGTACGGCTGGAACGGCTGGGATGGCTGGAACGGCTGCTCGTACGCCTCGAAGTACCCGTCAGGGGCCTGCGGGAGCTGCCCGTACTCGCCGTAGTGGTCCTGCCGGACGGGCTGCCGGTACGGCTCACCCGCCCCGTGCGGCTGCTGCGGCACCCCGTACACCGGCTCGGCTATCGGCTCGTACGACGGGTACGTGGTGGCGCGATGAGAACCGGACATACCGCCGATCCTGCCAAACGGTGTACCGGTTGGTAAACCCGGGGCGGGTGCGGGGGCGGTGAAGAAACGCCGCCGCCCGGGCCGGGGCCCGGGCGGCGGGGGAGTTCTCCGGTCAGAGGCGCATCGCCTGCGGGGCCTCGCGGCGCCCCAGGTCCGGGCCCTCGTACTCGCGGATGATCTCGTAGCGGGTGTTGCGCTCGACCGGGCGGAAGCCGGCGTCGCGGATCAGGTCGAGCAGGTCGTCACGGCCCAGCTTGTTCGGGGTGCCGAAGTTGTCCGCGTCGTGGGTGATCTTGTACTCGACCACCGAGCCGTCCATGTCGTCCGCGCCGTGGCTGAGCGCCAGCTGGGCGGTGGTGACGCCGTGCATCACCCAGAAGACCTTGACGTGCGGGACGTTGTCGAAGAGCAGCCGGGAGACCGCGAAGGTCTTCAGCGCCTCGGCGCCGGTGGCCATCTCCGTGCGGGCCATCAGCTTGTTGCGCACGACGCCGTCCTTGGAGTCGTGGAAGTCGTGCTGGTAGCGCAGCGGGATGAAGACCTGGAAGCCGCCGGTCTCGTCCTGCAGCTCGCGCAGCCGCAGCACGTGGTCCACCCGGTGGCGGGGCTCCTCGATGTGGCCGTACAGCATGGTGGCCGGCGTCTTGAGGCCCTTGCTGTGGGCGAGGCGGTGGATCCGCGACCAGTCCTCCCAGTGGGTGTCGTGGTCGACGATGTGCTGGCGGACCTCCCAGTCGAAGATCTCCGCGCCGCCGCCGGTCAGCGACTCCAGGCCGGCGTCGATCAGCTCGTCCAGGATCTCGTCGGCGGGCAGGCCGCTGATCTTCTCGAACCAGTGGATCTCGGTGGCGGTGAAGGCCTTCAGCGAGACGTTCGGCAGGGCCGCCTTCAGCTCCCGCAGCGAGCGCGGGTAGTAGCGCCAGGGCAGGGTCGGGTGCAGGCCGTTGACGATGTGCAGCTCGGTGAGGGAGTCGACCTCCATCGCCTTGGCGAGCCGGACGGCCTCCTCGATGCGCATCGTGTAGGCGTCCTTCTCGCCCGGCTTGCGCTGGAACGAGCAGTACGCGCAGGACGCGCTGCACACGTTGGTCATGTTGAGGTGGCGGTTGACGTTGAAGTGGACGACGTCGCCGTTCTTCCGCGTCCGCACGTGGTGGGCCAGACCGCCCAGCCAGGCCAGGTCGTCGCTCTCGTAGAGCGCGATCCCGTCCTCGCGGGTCAGCCGCTCACCCGCGTAGACCTTCGCCTCCAGCTCGCGCTTCAGCCCTGCGTCCATGCGGTGCCCCGCCTCCTCCGACTTCGATTCCTTGCCGGACCGAGCGTACGTCACTCGTCCGCTCGCCTCCGGGCCGCTCCGACCCGGTGCCGACGCTCCTCGCTCCGGCGCTCCTCCGTCGCTAGTCGCTCGTCACTTTCGGCACCGGCGCGCCCTTCGGCTCGGGACGGTCCGACAGCAGCTCAGCGAGCAGTGCGGGGTCGATGTTGCCACCACTGACCACGGCCGCGACCGTCCGGCCCCCGGTCTCGGCGGCGCGGTGGAAGTAGGCTGCCGGGGCGACCGCGCCGGAGGGCTCGGCGACCAGCCGGCCGCGGCGGGCCAGCAGGGCGACGGTGGCGCGGATCTCGTCCTCGGTGACGGTGACGATGTCGTCCACGTACGCGGTCAGGTGCTCGAAGGGCAGCTCGCCGACCGACGGGGTACGCAGGCCGTCCGCGATGGTCCGGTAGGTGTCGGCGACCGGCCAGGCCAGCCGGCGGCCGGCCCGGAAGCTGGCCTGCGCGTCGGCGGCCAGCTCCGGTTCCACGCCGATCACCCGGATGCCCGGGCGGGTGAGCTTGAGCGCGGCCGCCGTCCCGGAGATCAGGCCGCCGCCGCTGACCGGCACCAGGACGGTGTCCAGCCCGGCCGGGGCGTCCTCGGCGATCTCCAGGCCGACCGTGCCCTGGCCCGCGATGATGAACGGGTCGTCGTACGGCGGCACCCAGACGTAGCCGTGCCGCTCGGCCAGTTCGGCGGGCAGGGTGTCCCGCTCCTCCGGCGACACCAGGACCACCTCGGCGCCGAACCCCCGGGTGGACTCCACCTTCACCGCCGGCGAGGTGTCCGGCATCACGATCACGGCCTTGATGCCGAGCAGCGCCGCCGCGTACGCCACCGCCTGCGCGTGGTTGCCGCTCGACTGGGCGACCACGCCACGGGCCCGCTCGGCCTCGGTGAGCGCGGCCAGCCGGTTGTACGCGCCGCGGGTCTTGAAGGCCCCGGTCGGCTGGAGGTTCTCGGGCTTCAGCCAGAGCCGACGCTCCCCCTCGTCCGCCCACGGGGCGGGAACCAGCGGGGTGCGCACGGCCACCCCCGCGATCCGCTGCCGAGCGGCGCGCAGCTCCTCCAGACCGACCAGTGCCATCCGTCACTCTCCTTCGGGAGGGAGTTCGCTCACCCGGTTCTCCCACTTCGTGGAGAGTACGACGGTGGTGCGGGTGCGGGCCACGCCTTTCGTGCCCGAGATCCGCTTGACCACCGACTCCAGGCCAGCCACGTCGGCCACCCTGACCTTGAGCATGTAGGAGTCGTCACCCGCGATGAACCAGCAGTCCTCGACCTCGTTGAGGTCCTTGAGCCGGTGCGCGACGTCCTCGTGATCGGCGGCGTCGGTCAGCTGAAGGCCGATCAGGGCCGTGACGCCGAAGCCGAGCGAGGCCGGATTGACCGTCGCGCGGTAGCCGGTGATGACACCGGCCTGCTCCAGTCGGTTGATCCGGTCCGTGACGCTCGGGCCGGAGAGCCCGACCAGCCGGCCCAGCTCGGCGTAGGACGCGCGGCCGTTCTCCCGGAGCGCCTGGATGAGCTGTCTGTCCACCGTGTCCATATACCGTCCGCGTCCTTCCGAACCTCACCAGACCCACAGATCATTATCCGGATTCCAAGGCGCCATGCGCGGAACAACCCGGATATCGCAGAGAAGATACTCTCCCGCCCCCGGCCTCCTCACTCCCCCTCAGCCGACACGCTGCCGTTCTCGTCGGCCCGGCGGGCCGCCGCCCCCAACTCCCCTTCCCAGCGCAGGTACAGGGAATGCGGGACGCCGACCGCGTCCAGCACCCGGCCGGCCACGAAGTCGACGAGTTCCCGCACGGTCGAGCCGCCGGCGTAGAACCCGGGAGAGGCGGGGAGGACGACGGCGCCCTGCGCGTCGAGCTCCACCAGGTGCTTCAACGTCACCCCGTTGAGTGGCGCCTCGCGCACGCACACGACCAGCGGGCGGCGCTCCTTGAGGGTGACGCTGGCCACCCGCTGCAGCAGGTCCTTGCTCAGGCCGAGCGCGATCCCGGCCACCGCGCCGGTGGTCGCGGGCACCACCAGCATGCCCTTGGCCGGGTACGAGCCGCTGGACGGGCCGGCCGCGAAGTCCCCGGCGGGCCAGTAGCGGACGTCGTCCAGGCCCTCGTCGGAGCCCAGCCAGGCGGCCAGGTCGGCGCGCCAGTGGGCGTCCCGGAAGGAGATGCCGGTCTCGTCGAGGATGGTGAGCCGGGCGGCTCGGCTGACGATCAGGTCCACCGGCTCCCCGGCGGCGAGCAGCGCCCGGACCACCGAGGCGGCGTACGGCGTCCCCGACGCACCAGAGACCCCGACCACCCACGGCTGACGCTTGACTGTTCCCATGTCCCATTTCTATCCGGACTCACCCGGTCGGGCCTCATCCGCGGGCTCCCCTGGAAGGATGGGGGCATGGCAGCGACCCTCGTCGACCTCACCCATCAGGTGACCACCGCGATGCCGGTCTACCCCGGCGATCCGGCCGTCCTGTTGGAGCCCGCGCTCACCACCGCCACCGCCGGGGTGAACGTGCTGGCCCTGCACCTCGGCTCGCAGTCCGGGACGCACGTGGACGCGCCCTACCACGTGGACGTCACCTGGCCGACCCTGGACGGGCTGCCGCTGGAGCGGTTCACCGGCCCCGCGGTGCTCGCCGACCTGCGCGGGCTGGAGCCCCGGGCCGCCGTCACCCCCGAGCTGCTCGCGCCCGCCCTGGCGCGCGTCGGCGAGGGGTCCGTCCTGCTGCTCGCCACCGGCTGGGCCCGGCACTGGGGCACCGACGCCTACCTCGCGCACCCCAGCCTGACCGCGGCCGCCGCCGAGGCGATCGTCGCCGCCGGGGTGCGGACCGTCGGGGTGGACGCGCTGAGCGTCGACCCCACCCCCGACCCGGGCCCGGGCGACCCGGCGGTCGCCGCGCTGCTCGCGGACCTCACCGACGAGCACGACCAGCCCGGCGCCGACGAGCCGACCCTCGCCGCGCACCGGGTGCTGCTGGGGGCGCCCGGCGGCGGGGTGATCGCCGAGAACCTGACCGATCTGCGGGCGCTGCTGGACGCCCAGGAGGCCGGGCGGCCGGTCGAGGTGTCGCTGTTCCCGCTGCGGCTGGCGGCGGCGGACGGTGCGCCGGTCCGGGCGGTGGCACGGCTGGGCTAGGGCGGGTCTTCAAACCCCCGCCTGCGCGCCGACTGGAGTTTGAAGACCCGCCGTGGGCCGTTCCGGCCAGTCGCCGCACGGGACTTGGTCTAGACCATCCCCCGGCGCCGCCGCTACGCTGTCCGCCCATGGCAGAGATCATCGGAGTGATCGAGCGACTCTGGCGCTACCCCGTGAAGTCCACCGGCGGCGAGCGGCTCGACTCCGTCGAGGTGGACGAGCGCGGCCTGGCCGGCGACCGCCTCTACGCCGTCCGCGACGCGGACGGCAAGCTCGGCTCGGGCAAGAACACCCGCCGCTTCCGCCGGATGGACGGCCTGCTCCGCCTCTCCGCCCGCCTCGGCCACCGGATCGACGGCCCCGAACTGTTCGACCCGCTCGGCCGCCCGGTCGCCGACCCGGCCGCCTTCCTGCGCGCCTACCTCCAGCGCGAGGACGTCGAACTCGCCCGCGAGGACGCCGTCTCCCACTTCGACCAGCTGCCGGTCAGCGTGCTCACCACCGCCACCCTGGACTGGGTCCGCGAGGCCGCCCCCTTCACGGTGGTCGACGAGCGCCGGTTCCGCCCCAACATCCTGCTGCGGACGCCCCCGGGCACCCCGCCCTTCGTCGAGGACGGCTGGTTCGGCCGGGAGGGGCAGGGCGGCACCGGCGCCCGCCTCGCCTTCGTCCGCTCCAGCGAGCGCTGCGCGATGACCGGCGCCCCGCAGCCGGGGCTGCCGCACGCCCCCGAGATCCTCAAGGCGATCGTGCACGCCCACGACGGCCGGCTCGACGCCCTCGCCGAGGTCGCCGCCCCCGGGCGGCTGAGCGTGGGCGACGAGCTCGCGCTGCACTGAGCCCGGCGGGCGCTGGAGAGCGGAACCGCAGGTCAGGGCGGTCTCAGAGGTTTTCGAAAAAACTTTTGGATCACCTGCAACCCCGGCGGCCGCCGCACGTCTATGTCAGTGAGAGGCGGGGAAGCCCGCCGAACCCGGACCGCGAGAGGCGCTGGGGGCGACGCCCTCGAACTTCGGGTCCGACTCCAAGCACACGTACCGGCCGGCGGCTGAAATGCCGACGGCAGAACACCCCGGGGGGTATTTCCATGTCCGTTGTCCGCGCCCGTCGCTCCCGCTCCACCGTCCTCACCGCCGCCACCCTCGGCGTGCTGCTGGCCACCGGCGCGGTGCTGTCCTCCCCGGCCGCGTACGCCGCCGAGGCACCGGCGGCCGCCACCGCCCCCGCCGCGCCGGCCGCCGAAGCCACGGCCGACAAGCCGTCGCTGAAGGTCAACGCGCCGACGACGGTCGGCCGCGGCGGGCAGCCGGTCGAGTTCGCCGAGACCATCACGAACCCCGGCACCACCGAGGCCTCGTTCACGCTGAGGATCGGCACGAGCGGCGCGGGCCCCATCGCGACGCACGCCATCAAGGTCGACTACCGCGACGCGGACGGCACCTGGAAGCCCGTCGCCGACACCGTCCCCGGCCTGACCGTCGCCGCCGGTGCCACCAGGACCGTCCAGCTGCGCCTCACCACCGAGCTCGCCGCCTACTGGTCCAACCAGGACTCGACCGTCACGCTCAGCTCCGCCGTCCTCGACGCGGCCGGCACCACCGTCCTCGCCGAGAGCACCGACCAGGTCGCGGCCAAGGCCATCACCGTGCAGGTCAAGGACGCGCCGACCACCGCCGTCGCCGGCGGCGCCCCGGTCGAGTTCGACGTCACCGTGAACAACCCCAGCGCCTCGCGCTACACCACCGTCGACAAGGTCGTGGAGGCGGACAAGCACAGCACGCTCCAGGTGCGGAAGGCCGACGGCAGCTGGGAGAACATCACCGGCACCGCCAGCAGCCAGCCGGGCTCCGACCGCGTCACGTACCACCTCACCGACGACAGGACCATCGCCGCCGGCAGCAGCGACACCCGGCACGTCCGCTTCGCGTTCACCGCCGACGCCCCGCTCGGCACGGCCTACATCCACCCGTGGGCGATGCTCGACCAGGGCGCCGGGGCCATGCAGGCGATCGTCGGCCCCCAGTTCGTCGCGATCGACGTCACCGCCGCCCCGGTCGCCGCCAAGCCGGCGCTGACCATCCAGGAGCCGGCCCCGATCGGGTACGGCGGCGAGCCCGTCGAGTTCTCCGAGACCGTCACCAACCCGGGCACCGCCGAGGCCCCGTTCACCCTGAAGCTCAACGTGAGCAACGTGCACGCCCGGGTTCACGACGCGTTCGCCATCGAGTACCGCGACGCCGACGGCACCTGGAAGCCGGTCGAGCTGACCTTCAAGCAGAGCGACAGGACCTTCAACTTCAGCGGCAAGGTCACCGGCCTGACCGTCCCCGCCGGCGCCACCAAGACCTTCCAGCTGCGGCTCGCCGCCGTGGGGAACAACGACACGGGCGGCTACAACCTGCCGACCAAGCTCTACTCCGCCGTCGTCGACCCGGCGGCCGAGGACACCGTGCTCGCCGAGGCCACCAAGGACGTCGCGGTGAAGTCCCTGGTCGTCCAGCTCAAGAACGCGCCGACCACCGCCGTCGCCGGCGGCGCCCCGGTCGAGTTCGACGTCGCCGTCAACAACCCCAGCGCCTCCCGCTACGACAAGCTCGCCACCATCCTGTGGGCCGACTCGCACAGCGTCCTGGAGATGCAGAAGGCCGATGGCGCCTGGGAGACCGTGCCCGGCACCCCGGGCCCCCAGGCCGGCGGCCCCGTCCGCTACCTCCTCAGCGGCGACGCCCTCGCGGCAGGCGCGACCATCACCAAGCACGTCCGCCTCGCCTACACCGCCGAGGCCAAGGTCGGCCAGACCTCCGTCGACCCGTCCGCCGTCATCAACGAGGGCACCGCCCACGCCGCCAGCGCGAGCCCGCAGGGCAACGCGATCCAGGTCACTACCGACACTTCCGGCATCGGCACCGGCCCCGTCATCCGGACCAGCTACACCACCGGCACCGCCGACGAGACCGACACCACCAGCACCACCGGCACCACCGGCACCACCCAGCTGGCGGGCGGCGAGCTCGCCCACACCGGGTCGGACGGCGTCATCAAGACCGCGGCGGGCGCCGCCGCCCTGCTCGTCAGCGGCATCGGCGCGCTCTTCGTCGCGCGCCGCCGCCGCAGCGCCTGACCGCCTCCGTCCGAGCCCCGGCTCCCCGGCTTCGCCCGGCGGGCCGGGGCTCGACGTTTCCCGGGAGAGCTCGGTGTTTTCCGGCAGAGCTCGGCGTTTTCCGGCAGACACGTCCCAGGAACGGATCAGGCGGTCTCCCGGCCCCGCTACGGCAGGGCGACCGCCCGCAGGTAGGCCTCGGCGAAGAGGTCGATGGACTCCTCCAGCGAGGGCAGTCCGGCGCCGAGCGCCGGTTCGAGGACCGGCCGCAGCAGGATGTGGTTGATCAGCGGGCCGAACAGCAGTTGGACCAGCACCGGGAGCGGCAGCGGACGCAGCCGTCCGGCCTCGATGTACGGCAGCAGCAGCCGGCCGAGGCCGTCGAACAGTCGCGGCAGGTGGGCCGCCATCATCCGGGAGGCGGGGCCGTCCGGTCGGGCGAACAGGTCGGCGAAGACCGCCGGCATGACCCGGGGCTGGCGGTCGAAGGCCGCGGCGAAGGCGCGGTGGAGCGCCCGGACGGTGTCCTCCAGGCGTTCCGGCGGGTTCGCGGCGAGCGCTTCCAGGTCCGGCAGCGGGCCGTACTGGAGGAAGACGGCGGTGAGCAGGCCGTCCCGGCCCTCGAAGACGGTGTGCAGGCTGGGCAGCGAGCACTCGGCGCGGTCTGCCACGGCGTCCAGGGTGACCCCGCCCAGGCCGCGTTCGGCCACCAGCCCGGCGGCCGCCGCGATCGCGCGTTCCCGTACCGGCGGCCGTCCGCCCGGGTCGACGCCCGCCTGCCGGACCGCCTCGTCCAGCGGCGCCCGGCAGCCGCCGAGCCTGCGCAGCAGGGTGCTGCGGGAGATGCCGGCCGTCGCGGCGATCGCCGTCAGCGGGACGTCCGCGACGTCCTGGCCCCGGTCCTTCGCCGCCGTGAGGGCGGCCGCCACCAGATCCTTCATGTGGAGCAGCATACTACTTGACACCTGAGACAGTTCCAGAGACTCTGTAAATGTAAGTTCCACACGGAAGGTGATCAACCGAGCACAGCAAGGGAGAGAGCCATGAGCGTCGTGATCTCCGGGGGCGGACCGGCCGGAATGATGTTGGGCCTGCTGCTGGCCCGGGCGGGTGTCGAGGTGACCGTGCTGGAGAAGCACGGGGACTTCCTGCGGGACTTCCGCGGCGACACCGTCCACGCCTCCACCGTGCGGCTGATGGACGAACTCGGCCTCGGCCGGAAGTTCGCCGCGCTGCCGCAGAGCCGGCTCGGCAACCTGGTGGTGCCGGTGCCCGGCGTCGGCCAAGTCCCGCTGAGCGCCTACGACCGGCTGCCCGCGCCGTACAACTACATCGCGATGATGCCGCAGTGGGACCTGCTCAACTTCCTCGTCGAGGAAGCCCGGCAGGAGCCCACCTTCACCCTGCGGATGAACACCGAGGCCACCGGGCTGATCCGGGAGGGCGGCCGGGTGGCCGGCGTACACTACCGCACCCGGGACGGCGAGCAGGGCGAGCTCCGCGCCGACCTCACCGTCGGCACCGACGGCCGGCACTCCACCCTGCGCAAGGCGGCCGGGCTGGTGGCCGAGGAGTACCCGGTGCCCTTCGACGTCTGGTGGTTCCGCCTGCCCCGGCACGCGGAGGAGCAGGCCGCGCCGCCCAGCCTCGTCGCCGGCTTCGGCGACGGCGAGCTGGCCCTCAGCATCGCCCGCGACAGCTACTTCCAGATCGCCTACTTCAAGCCGAAGGGCTCCGACCCGCAGCTGCGCGCCGAAGGCGTGGAGCGCTTCCGCGAGCGGATCGCCCGGCTGCTGCCCCAGTACGCCGACCGCGTCGACCAGTTGGCGGGCATGGACGACGTCCACATGCTCGACGCCCGGCTCAACCGGCTGGACCGCTGGTACACCGACGGGCTGCTGCTGATCGGCGACGCCGCCCACGCGATGTCCCCGGCCGGCGGGGTGGGCATCAACCTCGCCATCCAGGACGCCGTCGCGGCCGCCACCCTGCTCGCCGAGCCGCTGCTGCGCGGCCGCCCGACCACCGCCGCGCTCGCCCGGGTGCAACGGCGGCGCCAGATGCCGACGGTGGTCATCCAACGGCTGCAGCGGATCCTGCACGGCGTGATGTTCGTCCCGGCGCTCACCGGCCGGCGGTCCGGCCCGCCGATGGGATTCGCCGCGCTCGTCCGCCACGTCCCGGCGGTCCGGCTGGGCATCTCCCGCCTGATCGCCTTCGGCCCCCGCCCCGAACACGCCCCGGACTTCGCCCGACGGCCCATGGCGTAGCCGCCGGCCGCACGGGTCGGCGACCGGCCGTTCGGGCGGGAGGCTTCCGGGGAAGGACCGAGGGCATGACGATCCCTCACCGCTCGACCGGCACCGGCGACCACCACGTCCTGGTCCTGCACGACTGGTTCGGCACCAGCGCGGGCTGGGGCCCCTTCCTCGACTACCTCGACGGCAGGGCCTTCAGCTACGCGTTCCTCGACTACCGGGGCTACGGAGAACGCAAGGACGTCACCGGCTCCTACACGCTCGCCGAGATCGCCGCCGACGCGCTCGCCCTGGCCGATCAACTCGGCTGGGACCGCTTCTCGCTGATCGGCCACTCGATGGGCGGCAAGGCCGCGCAGCAGGTGCTGGCCGAGGCGCCGCTGCGGGTGCGCAAGCTCGTCGGCCTGGCACCCGTCCCCGCCGGGGCCTACCCGCTGGACGCCGACGGCGAGGCGCTGTTCTACGGCGCCGCCGAGGACCGCGAGAAGCGGTACGCGATCCTCGACCTGGTCACCGGGCAGCGGGCGGGCCGGGTCTGGCTGGACCGCATGGTCGACCAGTCGCTCCGGCTCTCCACGCCCGAGGCCTTCGGCGGGTACGTGCGGGACTGGGCGACGGCCGACCTGGAACGCCGCATCAACGGGAACCCCGTCCCCGTCAAAGTGATCGTGGGCGCACACGACCTCGCCCTGACCGCCGACGTGATGCGCGGCACCTGGCTCGCCCACTACCCCAACGCCGAACTGGAGGAGCTCGACGGCAGCGGCCACTACCCGATGTACGAGACGCCGGTGGCACTGGCCACCTCGCTGGAGTCCTTCCTGCACAACTGACACCCGCCTTCACCCGACCGGGTGCGCTTCGCGGCGAGGGGCGGGGACCTGTAGCAGGCTCCTCCGCATGACTGACGATCAGTCAGTGCAGTCGCCTCGACCTCGCGGAGATCCCCATGGCCAACGTCCCGAAAGACCTCAAGTACACCAAGGACCACGAGTGGGTGCGGACCACCGGCAAGGACAAGGCCCGTGTGGGCATCACCGACTTCGCGCAGAAGCAACTCGGTGACGTCGTCTTCGCCGACATCCCCACCATGGGGAAGCAGCTCGAATCCGGCGAAGCGTTCGGCACGGTGGAGTCTGTCAAGGCGGTGAGCGAGATCTTCATGCCGCTCACCGGAACGGTCACCGCGGTGAACGAGGGCCTGAACGACGAACCCGAGCTGATCAACACGGACCCGTACGGCGACGGCTGGATCATCGAGCTCACCGTCGCCAAGCCTGACGAGCTGAAGCAGTTGCTCACGGCCGCCCAGTACGAGGCCTTCATCTCCAGCCGTTCGGAGTAGCCACCCCGGGCCGAGCGCACAGGAAGTCGGACTCGCCGACTTCCTGTGCGCAGCCGGCACCCGATCAGGTGACAGGGGCCAGGGCGAGTCCGCGGGCGGCGAGGAGAACGCCGCGGGCTCGGGCGGCGCCGGTACGGGCGGTGGCCGGGTCCGGGGCGACTCGCCGGGGGACGAGGCCGGCACAGGAGCGGCAGATGCCGGGGCGGGGCACCGGATCGCGGCACTCCGCGCATTCGGAGCGGGCAGGTGCGGCGACGGCGGGTTCACGCGGCGGTGGGAGCTTGCGCTGCAAGCGGTTGCGGAGCAGGCCGACCGGCGAGTGCAGGGGCCGCGGCAGGTCGGGGAGCAGGGCGTGGGCGAGGTCGGCGTCCGTGTGGCCCCTCGCCAGCCATTCGGCGACGAGGGGTGCGAGGGCGACGGCCTCGGCCTCGCCGAGGCGCAGGCGGGGCTCCCGGCGGATCACCCGGTGGAGTATGGCCACCGCCTCCCGGACGTGTGGATCGGTCTCGGTCAACGCGGCCGGGAGGGTGGGTACTTCTTCCGGGTTCTTTACGGGAGGGGCGTCAGAGGGGCCGGTATCAGGCTCACCGGGGGCCGGGGGTGGGTCACTCGGCGGCCCCGGGCGCTGAGGAGTGTCGTACACGTGCACCTCGGTCCGGATCGTGCCGTCGGGCATCCGGACCTTCTCGACCCGGTAATACCCGGCGTCCTTCAGCTCGTTGAGCGTCCGGCGGATCGTGCCACGCCCCTGCGGGCTGCTGTCGGCCATGCCCCGGCCGTCCTCACGCCAGCCGTCCGGACGGGAGAGGAGGTCCACGAGGAGTCCTCGGGCGGTGTAGCTGAGGCGACGGTCCTGGAGGAGTCCGTTCGGAAGGACGGAGAAAAAGCGCGAGTGCGCGCTACGATGAATCTGCATGGGGAGGGTTTGCTCCTGGTGCCAGACCCCGGGGTGTTGGTAGCACCGCTGGGGTCTTCTCTTTTCTGCTTGCGCCACGGAACGTAACACGCCGGTAGCAGCTGGTGTTAACCGGATTGACGATCAATCAGCGCGCGAAGCACTCGGGGGCGCACGCGAGTTGGCGCGCGCCTGGTAGACGATGGCGCATGAACCGGAGACCCGCACGCATGGGGCGTCTCATACTTCTCGCCTACGTTCGAGGCATGACAGAGAAGCGAGTTGACGACACGTCATCTGTGCTGGCGGTCGGCGTCCCCGGAGCGGTCGAGCAACACGTCGGACTGCAGCTCGCCGCCGCCGGGGTACGGGTGCGGACGCTGACGCGGCGGGCCCTGCTCGACCCGGCATCGCTGGAGGCGGCGGTCCAGGAGGCGGGCGCGGTGCTGCTGGGGTGGCCGTTCCCCACGGCGGACGAGGCGGCGGACGCGGTGGGGGTGCTGGCCCGGGAGGTCGGGCGGGTGGTGTTCCTCTCCTCGACGGCCGTCCGGGCCGAGGGCGAGGTGGAGGCGCTGCTCGCCGGGAGCGGGGTCCGGCACACGGTGCTGCGGGCGCACGGGTTCACCGCCGCGCTCCAGTGGGCGCAGGAGATCCGCTCCGGGGGCGCCGTGCAGGGCTACGGCGGCGCGGCCGGACTGAACCCGGTGGATGAGCGGGACATCGCGGCGGTCGCCGTCCGCGCCCTCACCGAGGACGGCCACGACGGCGCGCACTATCTGCTCACCGGCCCGGAGTGCCCCACCCAGGCGGAACAGGTGGACATCATCGGCGAGGCCGCCGGCCGCCCGGTGAAGTGGCAGGAGATCCCCCGCGAGGCGGCCCGCCGCCGCATGTCCGCCACCGGCCGGCCCGGGGTGGCCGTCGACAGCGCACTGGACTTCATCCACGCCCGCATCACCACCCCGAACCCGGCCACCACAACGGTCCAGGACCTCACCGGCCACCCACCCCGCAACTTCCGCACCTGGGCCACGGATCACGCCGCCCTGTTCCGCTGACCCGGCTAGGACGAGACGAGAGGAATGCCCCGTGAGTCACCCTGAGCCCGACCCCGTCCCTCGTGCATTCGCCGCCCACTGGGCCACCATGGCGGAGATCAAGCGGGCCCCGGCCACGGCGGAGGCCTTTCGACGGGCGAGCTACCTGGCCAATCACGCGGCGACGGAGGAGGAATGCCGCCTGTACGCCACGGAGGTCGCCGTGCTGTACCGGGCCGCCTTCGAGGCGGTGAACGGGTGAAGTTGGGGCTGGGCGTTAGTTCGATCAGGGCCAGGGACGTCTCCAGCGACAACGTGGCGCCCCTGGCAAATGTTGGTCGACGATAAGCACCAACGGCGACGGGGTCTACGCAAGCGGCTTCGCGGGGATCAGACCCCGATCCCACGGATGATCAGGTCCAGCAGGGCGAAGACGAACAGCGAGATGCCCACGAAGCCGTTGGTCTGGAAGAACGCCCGGTTCAGCTTGGAGAGGTCGTTCGGCTTGACGATGGTGTGCTCGTAGACGAACGCCCCCGCGACGACGACCAGGCCGACCCAGAACGCCGCACCGGCATGCGTCAGGAGCGCGAACCACCCCAGCAGGAGCGTCGTGACGACGTGGCACACCCGTGCGCCCCAGATGGCCGCCGGGATGCCGAAGCGGGCCGGTACCGACCGCACCTTGCCGTGCCGGTCGGACTCGACGTCCTGGCAGGCGTAGATGAGGTCGAAGCCGCCGATCCACACGCCGACCGCGACGCCCAGTACGAGGGCGTCCCTCGACCAGGTGCCGGTCACCGCGAGCCAGGCGCCGACCGGGCCCATGGCCTGGGCGAGGCCCAGGATGGCCTGCGGGAAGTCGGTGAAGCGCTTGCCGTACGGGTAGACCACCATCGGCACGACGGCGACCGGCGCGAGCGCCAGGCAGAGCGGGTTGAGCATCGCCGCCGCGCCGAGGAAGACGATCAGCGCCACGGCCGAGCCGGCGTACGCCGTCTTCAGCGACACCGCGCCCGTGACGAGTTCGCGCGAGGCCGTGCGCGGGTTCCGGGCGTCGATCTCGCGGTCGATGATCCGGTTGGCGGCCATGGCGAAGGTGCGCAGGCCGACCATGCAGACGGTGACGATGAACAGCTCGCCCCAGTGCACCCGCTTGTCGGCGAGGAACATGGCCGTCAGTGCGGCGGTGTAGGCGAAGGGCAGGGCGAAGACCGAGTGCTCGATCATCACCAGGCGCAGGAAGGCCTTCGTGCGCCCCGGGGTTTCGACGGCAGCCGTGCTCACAGCCCGTATTCCTTCCAGCGGCGGGACACCAGGGCGGCCGTGGCCGGGTCCGACTCGACCATCTCGGGCCACCCGCCGTCGCGGGTGTACCCCTCCTCGGGGAGCTTGCGGGTCGCGTCGATGCCGGCCTTGCCGCCCCAGAACTGCTGGTAGGAGGCGTGGTCGAGGTGGTCGACCGGGCCCTCGACGACGGTGAGGTCGCGGCTGTAGTCGACGTTGCCGAAGGCCCGCCAGGCGACCTCCTGGTAGTCGTGCACGTCGCAGTCGGAGTCCACCACGATGATCAGCTTGGTCAGCGACATCATGTGGGCGCCCCAGATGGCGTGCATCGTCTTCTGGGCGTGCTTGGGGTACTTCTTGTCGATCGAGACGATCACGCAGTTGTGGAAGCCGCCGGCCTCGGGCAGGTCGTAGTCGACGATGTCCGGGATGATGATCTTCAGCAGCGGCAGGAAGAACCGCTCGGTGAACTTGCCCAGCGGGCCGTCCTCGGTCGGCGGGCGGCCGACCACGATGGACTGGAGGATCGGGCGGCGGCGCATCGTCACGCAGTCGATCTTCAGCGCCGGGAACGGCTCCTGCGGGGTGTAGAAGCCGGTGTGGTCGCCGAACGGGCCCTCGGGGAGCATCTCGCCGGGCTCCAGCCAGCCCTCCAGCACCACCTCGGCGTCGGCCGGGACCTGGAGCGGGACGGTCTTGCAGTCGACCATCTTCACCCGCTCCCCGGCGACGAAGCCGGCGAACAGGTACTCGTCGATGTCGCCGGGCAGCGGCGCGGTGGCCGCGTAGGTCACGGCGGGCGGGCAGCCGAAGGCGATCGCGACCGGCAGCCGCTCGCCGCGCTTCGCGGCCACCGCGTAGTGGTTGCGGCTGTCCTTGTGGATCTGCCAGTGCATGCCGATGGTGCGGCGGTCGTGCCGCTGGAGCCGGTAGAGCCCGAGGTTGCGGATGCCGCTGTCCGGGTCCTTGGTGTGGGTGAGGCCCAGGTTGAAGAAGGAGCCGCCGTCCATCGGCCAGGTGAACAGGGCGGGCAGCTCGTCCAGGTTGACGTCGTCGCCGGTGAGCACGACCTCGTGGACCGGTGCGTCACCGGACTTCACGTGCCGGGGCGGCACGTGCGCCATCGAGGCGAGCTTGCCGAAGGCGTCCCGGAAGCCGGTGAAGCCCTGCGGCAACTCGGGCTTGAGCAGGCCGGCGATCTTCTCCGCGATGTCGTCCGGGCCCTTGAGGCCGAGCGCCTTGGCGAGGCGCCGCTCGGTGCCGAAGACGTTCATCGCGAGCGGCATCGACGAGCCCTTGACGTTCTCGAAGAGCAGCGCGGGGCCCTTGGCCTTCTGGACCCGGTCGACGATCTCGCCGATCTCCAGGTGCGGGTCCACCTCTGCCTTGATGCGCTTGAGGTCGCCCTCACGGTCGAGTGCCCGCAGGAACGAGCGGAGATCGTCGTATGCCATGCCTGTCAGTATCCGCCACCGGATAGCCTGGCTCCGTCAAGGGCCCCGGGAAGGCACCCGCCCCGACCGCCCCGCAGGGAGATCGCCGCCGTGCTGAGAATTCTTCTGACCATCGTCCTTCCGCTCGCGCTCTGGGTGTGGGCGTTCATCGACTGCCTGACCACGTCCGAGGACCAGGTGAAGCACCTGCCCAAGCCGGTGTGGGTGCTCATCGTGCTGCTGTTCCCGCCGGTGGGCCCGATCGCCTGGCTGGTGGCCGGCAAGCAGCGCGGCCTCCTGCGGACCGGGGCTCCCGACGACGCCGACGGTCGTCCGGGGCAGCCGGTCCGGCGCGACGGCCGCCCGCTCGCACCGGACGACGACCCCGAATTCCTCGCTTCGTTGAAGAGGAGCGACAACGATCACGAGGACATGCTGAAGCGGTGGGAGGCCGATTTGCGCCGCCGCGAGCAGGAGCTGCGGGGCGAGGACGAGCCCGAGGACGGCCGAAAGAGCTGATCGGAGCCACTGGGGGGATCCCCCGGACAGCCCACCCGGACGGCACCGGGTGGGCTGTGGTGTTTTTGGCGCTTCCCTACGACTCGGCGCCCTCCAGCACGGATCCGTACCGGTGCCCGACCGGACTTGAGCGGGGCTTGAGCAAGGCGCAAGAGGGCCGCCCTACATTACTGAACGAGGGCCCTGACCTGCGCTTTTCTTCATGTTCAGATCATCGGGCCATCACCTGACCGACAGCCCCCGGTATTCGAACGGACACCCAGTGCTCCGGCTTCGACACCACCGCTTCTGTGCAGGCCTGACATCTAAACGGACCTGACCTTGTACGGAATCGACGCCGAAACCAACGCACGGCCCCTCGTACAGTCATAAGTGAAGAAAGTGATTCGCAGCCGGGGGCACAGCAGACGTTGGCTGTCGGACAGTTCCCTCACCCTTGGAGTGGTTCGAGATGACGGTTGTGCATGAGGCGCCAGTCGACGGCGAGGTCCCCGAGGTCGCGGCCGACGCCCGCGGGCGGGTCGCCGAGCTGCACGAACTGCGCGAGAAGGTGCGGCGCGGCCCCAGCGAGAAGGCCACCGAGGCCCAGCACGCGAAGGGCAAGCTGACCGCCCGCGAGCGCATCGACCTGCTGCTGGACGAGGGCTCCTTCCGCGAGGTCGAGCCGCTGCGCCGGCACCGCGCCCAGGGCTTCGGCCTGGAGGCGAAGAAGCCGCACACCGACGGTGTGATCGTCGGCTGGGGCACCGTGCACGGGCGGACCGTCTTCACCTACGCGCACGACTTCCGGATCTTCGGCGGCGCGCTGGGCGAGGCCCACGCGCAGAAGATCCACAAGATCATGGACATGGCCATCGCGGCCGGCGCCCCGCTGGTCTCGCTCAACGACGGCGCCGGCGCCCGCATCCAGGAGGGCGTCACCGCCCTCGCCGGCTACGGCGGCATCTTCCAGCGCAACACCAAGGCCTCCGGCGTCATCCCGCAGATCTCCGTCATGCTCGGCCCCTGCGCCGGCGGCGCCGCCTACTCCCCCGCGCTGACCGACTTCGTCTTCATGGTCCGCGAGACCTCCCAGATGTTCATCACCGGACCCGACGTCGTCCAGGCCGTCACCGGCGAGAAGATCACCCAGAACGGCCTCGGCGGCGCCGACGTCCACGCCGGCGTCTCCGGCGTCTCCCACTTCGTCTACGACGACGAGCAGTCCTGCATCGAGGAAGTCCGCTACCTCCTCTCCCTGCTCCCCCAGAACAACCGCGAGATGCCGCCCCCCGCCGTCAACGACGACCCCGTCGAGCGCCGCAACGACACCCTCCTCGACCTCGTCCCCGCCGACGGCAACCGCCCCTACGACATGCGCAAGGTCATCGAGGAGATCGTCGACCACGGCGAATACCTCGAAGTCCACGAACGCTGGGCCACCAACGTCCTGTGCGTCCTGGCCCGCATCGACGGCCACGTCACCGGCATCATCGCCAACCAGCCCCAGTCCCTCGCCGGCGTCCTCGACATCAACGCCAGCGAGAAGGCCGCCCGCTTCGTCCAGATGTGCGACGCCTTCAACATCCCCCTCGTCACCATGCTCGACGTCCCCGGCTTCCTGCCCGGCGTCGACCAGGAGCACGACGGCATCATCCGCCACGGCGCCAAGCTCCTCTACGCCTACTGCAACGCCACCGTGCCCCGCATCCAGCTCATCCTGCGCAAGGCCTACGGCGGCGCCTACATCGTCATGGACTCCCGTTCCATCGGCGCCGACCTCTCCTACGCCTGGCCCACCAACGAGATCGCCGTCATGGGCGCCGAAGGCGCCGCCAACGTCATCTTCCGCCGCGACATCAACGCCGCCGAAGACCCCGACGCCATGCGCGCCCAGAAGATCAAGGAATACAAGAACGAACTGATGCACCCGTACTACGCGGCCGAACGCGGCCTCGTCGACGACGTCATCGACCCCGCCGAGACCCGCCAGGTGATCGCCTCCGCCCTGGCCATGCTCCGCACCAAGCACGCCGACCTGCCCAGCCGCAAGCACGGCAACCCGCCGATGTAACGCCCGCGCCCACGCGCGGCCCGCAGCACGCAGTTCCGAGCGACCACCACACACCACAAGCCACCGGGGGAGAAAACCAGACCATGACTGCTTCCGCCGAACCCCTCGTCCGTATCGTCCGCGGCTCGCTCTCCGACGAGGAGCTGGCCGCCCTCACCGCCGTGCTGATGGCCCGGGCGGCCGTCGCGCAGCAGGCCGCCGCGACCGCGCAGGTCGAGCCGATCGCCAACTGGCAGCGCCTGGAGCGCCGCCCGGCCTACTACTCGCCGGTCAGCTGGCAGCAGGCCGCCTGACGGCCCGGAACCTCCCGCGACGGCCGGTCACCCCACCCGGGTGGCCGGCCTTCCGGCCTTCCCGGCGGCCTGGGGCACCGGTCCCGGCCGGTCCGACCACCGGGTGTCCGCTCCGCCCCGGCGCGGCTCGGTAGAATACCTACTGGACGGTATGCGGCCCGCCGCCCCGTCGGCCCCCATAGGATCGGCCGCTGCCGATGGACCAGAACTATCCAGGGAGGCTGCGATGGCCAGGCAGGCCCGCGCGCTGGCGACCCGCCAGACGGTACTCCTCGCGGCGGCCGAGGTGTTCGACGAGCGGGGCTACGCCGCCGCCACGATGTCCGAGATCCTGGACCGGGCCGGTGTCACCAAGGGCGCGCTGTACTTCCACTTCCACTCGAAGGAGGAGCTGGCGCTCGCCGTCATCGAGGGGCAGGGCGCCTGGCTGGGCACCTGGCAGCCGTCCTCGGACAGCCCGGTGCAGACCCTGATCGACCTCGGGTACGCCTTCGCCCACGCCCTCCAGGACGACCCGCTGGTGCGCGGCAGCATCCGGCTGACGATCGAGCACGGCAGCTTCACCCAGCCGCAGATCGCCGCCTACCAGGGCTGGTCCGACGTGGCCCGCGGGCTGCTGGAACGCGCCCGGGACGCCGGGGACCTCCACCCGGGGATCGACCTGGCGGCCGCCGCCGGGGTGATCACCGGGGCCGTCACCGGGATCCAGCTGAGCTCCCAGGTGCTGACCGACCGGCGGGACCTGATCCAGCGGATGTCCGACCTGTGGACGCTGGTGCTGCCCGGCCTGGTCCAGCCGCACGCGCTCGCCCGGCTGAGCGTCGCCGAGCGCGTGCCTTCCTAGGGCGTCTCCCGGACGTTTCCCAGGGCGCTTGCCGGGGCTCTCCGCCCAGGGCCGCTCAGAGCCGGTAGCCGGCGCAGTGCTCCACCGCCACCAGGGCCGGCAGCGCGGCCGCCCAGAGTCGGCCGACGGCCTCCGGACCGGGCCGGTCGGCCTCCTCGGCGGCGAGCAGCACCTGGCCGGCCGCCATCGTCGTCAGCAGTTCGGCGGCGGCCCGGCGGTCCAGCCCGGGGCGCAGCTCGCCGGCCTCGGCGGCGCGGTCCAGCAGCCGGTGGACGACGGCGGTGAGGCTGCGCCAGGCGGCGTCCGCGCCGGGCGGGCCGTCCGGGGTGTCGGCCCGGGGCGGGCCCTGGCGGCCGAGCCGGACGCCGGCCCGGACCATCACGTCCTCGCGCAGCAGCCGGGCGAGTTCGTGCGAGAAGTCGATCAGGCCCTGGAGGGCCGGTCCGCCGGAGCGCAGGGCGCGCAGCGCGGCCGAGCCGATCTCGCGCCCGGCGGCGGCGCGCACGCCGTCGGCGAGGGCCTGCTTGGAGACGAAGTGGAAGTAGAGGGCGCCCTTGCTCACCCCGGCCCGGCGGCTGATGTCGACCAGGCTGGCGGCTTCGAAGCCCACGCCGGCGAACGTGTCCGCCGCGGCGAGCAGCACGGCACGCCTGGTCCGCCCCGCGCGTTCCTGCTTGACCACTGGGCCCCTCCGGACTCGGCCGGACGCGTTTCCCCCCGCCCGCCCCGCTGCTGTCAGCGCGCCGCCGTTGGGGGCGACGCCTCGCATGCGGACGGCGCCGACCGAAACCGCATGGTTGGTATCTAATCTAGCTCCTTCGCGGACCCCGCCGTCCAGTGGGGAGCACCCCCGCCCCGGGCCTGCCACCCCCCGGGCGGCCATTACCCCAGTCCAGGGTAGGGGTAGCGTGGTCGCGTCGGGCTGCGCGGCAGGGGCCACCCCAGACGCAGAAGAGAAACCGGGTGGTCTGTATGTTTTATCTCAGGCGACCGTACCGGCCGCTCGACCGTCACCCTGGAGTAGGGCCCGTCATGCCATTGATCGTAGAGCCGGACGCCCACGGTCCGTACGCCCACCCCGGTCCCGGCTACGACTTCCACGAGCGGACCGTCTCCCGCCACCTGGTGCACCGCACCTCGGTGTCCGAGGTGTTCCTCACCGGCTGGCAGGCCACCGGTCCGTACGACTTCCTGCTCGGCGCCCAGTGGCCCCGGCTGCACGCCTTCTACCGCCTGCCCGGGGACCGCTTCCACGACCCGGTGCTGATGGCCGAGACCATCCGACAGGCCGGGCTGCTGATCGGCCACGCCGGCTTCGGGGTGCCGCGCGGCCACCACTTCGTCATGGAGGACCTCTCCTACGCGCTCGGCCCGGACGGGCTGCGCGGCCTGGCCGTCACCACCGGGCCGGCCTCGCTGATGCTCGCGGTCGGCTGCGAGGACGTCCGGATGCGGCACGGCCGGCTGGTCTCGCTGCGGGTGCACATCGACATATCCCGGGACGGCCACCCGATCGGCCACGGCTCCGGCCAGTTGCGGGTCGTCTCCCCCGCCTCCTACGCCCGGCTGCGCGGCCCCGAGCGGCGGGCCGCCACCCTGCCCCGGCTGCCCGCGCCCACCGCGCCCGAGCTGGTCGGCCGCGCACAGCCCACGGACGTCGTACTCAGCCCCACCCTGCGGCCCGACACCTGGCTGCTGCGCACCGACGCCGGGCACCCGGTGCTGTTCGACCACGAGCTGGACCACGTGCCCGGGATGCTGGTGCTGGAGGCCGCCCGGCAGGCCGCCCAGCGGCTGCGCCACCCCGAACCGGTGGTACCGGTCGAGCTGGTGACGTCCTTCGACCGCTACATCGAGCTGGACCGGCCCTGCCTCGTCCAGGCGGTCCACGAGCAGGCGCCGGACGGCCGCCGGCTGCCCGTCCGGGTGCTGCTGGTCCAGGACGGGCGGACGGCGGCCGACTGCCGGCTGCTCACCGAACCGATCGACGGACCCGCCGACGGATCGGCGGACAGGCCGACCGACAGACGGGGTGACAGACCGGGCGACAGACCGGCCGAGCCGCCGACGGTGCCCGCCCGGCGGGAGGCCTTCGACGACCGCCCCGCCGGCCAGGGCATCGGCAGCCCCCGGCTGCCGCTGGCCAGTTGAACGGCCTCCCCTGAGCACCCCCTGAGCACCCCTTGAGCGCCCCCTGAGTACCCCCTTGGCCGCCCGCTAGGCGGCGACCAGTGCCGACGGCCGACCCGCGTGCATCACGCTGAGGTTGGTGGCCAGCCGGACCGGGTCCTGGGCCAGCCAGAGCCGCAGCGCCGCGCCCAGCATCGCGCTGGCCGACTCGATCCGGACCTCGGTGACCTGCGCGATCCGCGCCGCGCCGGGCACCAGCAGGTCGGCCAGCGGGGTCGGCAGCCAGACCGTCAGCGCGCACGGCGCCGGCGCCGTCAGAGCGCCCAGCAGGCGGTAGGCGTCCCCCGGCGAGCTGAGCGTGGGGATGATGTCCAGCAGGCCGTCGGCCACCACCTCGGACACGTCGCTGCGGTGTCCCTGGGCGAGCCGGCGGAGCAACGTGCGCTCGGCGGCGGTGATTCGGACGGTCAGCATGACCTCGTCGCACTCCATTGCGCGATTTCCTCCTCGTTCCTCCCCGTGCCGGCCGGCGGCCGGCACGAACTACCCCTGTCGCACCTCGGCCCGGCTACCTTCTGCGGAGAGCCGGGCCGGTGGGTGACTGTGTGCCCCGGTCAGATCCCCGCGTAGGAGTGCTTGCCGGTGACGAAGATGTTCACGCCGTAGTAGTTGAAGAGCCAGCAGGCGAAGGCCGCCAGCGCCAGGTAGGCCGCCTTGCGGCCCTTCCAGCCGGCCGTCGCGCGGGCGTGCAGGTAGCAGGCGTAGGCGACCCAGGTGATGAACGACCAGGTCTCCTTCGGGTCCCACTCCCAGTACTTGCCCCAGGCCGCCTCGGCCCAGATCGCGCCCGCGATGATGGTGAAGGTCCAGAGCGGGAAGACCAGGGCGTTGATCCGGTAGGACAGCTTGTCGAAGGTGGACGCGGCGGGCAGCCGGCGCCAGACCGACGCCGGGGTGCCCAGCGGGCCGGTGGTCAGGCCGGCCGCGATCCGCTTGTCGAAGGAGTCCTTGCCGAGGTACAGCAGCGTGGCGATGAACGCCGCGTAGAAGGCGCCGCCGCAGAAGATCGCGGTCGAGACGTGGATCGCCAGCCACGGCGAGTGCAGCGCCGGGACGAGCTGCTCGGAGTCGGTGTAGAGCACCGTGGTGGCGATGCCGAGGGTCAGCAGCCCCGCGAGCACGACCGGCAGGCCGAGCCAGCGGACGTTCTTCTTCGAGGCCAGCAGCACCAGGTACGCCGCCGTCATGGCGAAGGCGAAGGCGCAGGAGAACTCGTACATGTTGCCCCACGGCCAGCGGGAGACCGAGAGGCCGCGGGTGACGATGCCGGCGGCGTGCAGCAGGGCGCCCAGCACGGTGAGCGAGACCGCGATCCGGCCGGCCAGGTCGGCCCGGGTGCTGTTGCCGGCCGCGCCCGGGCCGTCTTCCTCGTCCGCGCCGCGCCCGCTGGTGACCACCGTCGCGCCCTCGCCCGCCAGGGCGGTGCGGGTGAGCGTGGTGGTGCCGCCGCCGGCCCCCGCCACGGTGACGGTGACCTTCTTCGCGCCCTTGGTCCCGGCGACGGTCTCGGACAGGCTGCCCGACTGCTCCGTCGAGCGGACGGCGACGGCGCCCTTGCTGCCGAAGGTCCACTCGATCATGTGGGCGAACATGGCGAGTGTGTAGACCACCATCGCCGAATAGATCAGCTTGTTGGAGAGGTCGGCCAGCTGTGGGTCGACCCCCGAGGCGAGATGCACCGTCTACTCCTTGGAGTTCTGGTCGGCAGGGACTGCGGGGTCCTCGGGCGCGGGGCCTTCGGCTGTGGGGCCTTCGGGCGCGGGGCCTTCGGGTGCGGCGTCGTCCTCGTCCTCCGACGCCGGGGCGTCGTCCTGGAGGTCCACCGCGAGTTCGGCCAGTTCCTCGGCGATCTTCGCCGACTCACTGCGGGCCAGGCCGGCCAGCTCCACCTGGGTGCCGCCGCCCGGCAGGGCGACCGCGCGCACCCAGATCCGGCGGCGCTGCACGAACAGCGAGCCGATCAGGCCGAGGATCGCCAGCACCGCACCGGTCAGGGCGATCGTGTTGCCCGGGCGGTGCGAGACGTTGAAGCTGGCCCACTGCTTGTAGCCCTCGAAGGTGACGCTGCCGTAGCCGTCCGGCAGGTCCCAGGCCTGGCCGGGCTTGAGCCGGGCCTTGGCGGGCTGGCCGTCCTGGGTCAGCTGGGTCAGCTTGCGGGTGTTGAGCTGGTAGATGTTCTGCGGCAGGCCGGAGTCGGTGCCCAGGTCGCCCGCGAAGGCGTTCAGCACCAGCTCGGGGGCGGCGTCGCCGGGGAAGAGCGAGATCGGGCCGGTGCCCTCGAAGCTCAGCGGCGCGGTCGGCAGGAAGTAGCCGGAGAAGCCCATCTGGGTCGAGCTGCCGTCCGGTCCGACGCCGTAGTCGGAGACCTTCACGACACCGGTCGAGGTCAGGTTGCCGTCCTGCGGCAGGAACGGCACGGAACCCCGGTAGACGACGTCGCCCTTGCCGTTCTTGACGGTGATGACCGGGGCGTAGCCGTGGCCGATCAGGAAGACCTTGCTGCCGCCGATCTCCAGCGGGTGGTTGACCTCGATCGTGCCCTGCTTGAGCTTCGAGGTGTCCTCGCCCGCCGTGTACTCGACGTTCGCGGTGAACTGCCGGGCGGCGCCGATCTGGTCGCCCTTGTCCTGGAACTTGGCGGTGAAGCCGTTCAGCTTCAGGTAGAAGGGGTCGAGGTCCTCGGTGCCGTAGAACCGCGTGCCGTTGAAGTCGTCGAGCTGGGTGATGGTGTTGGAGTAGCCCTCGCCCTCGACCATCAGCTTGCCGCCGGTGCCGGACGCCAGGCTGGCCCAGGCGAAGCCGCCGAGCAGCGCGAACAGCGACATGTGGAAGAGCAGGTTGCCGACCTCGCGCAGGTAGCCCTTCTCGGCGGCCACCGAGCCGCCGGCCAGGTTGGTGCGGAACCGGCGCTTGCGCAGCAGCCGGTGGGCGGCGGCGTTCACCGCGTCGGCGTCCGCCTCGGTGCGCCAGGCCGCGTAGACCGGCATCCGGGTCAGGTTGCGCGGCGCGGTCGGCGGCTGGGCCCGCAGCACGCCGACGAACTGCCAGGTGCGCGGGACGATGCAGCCGGCCAGCGAGACGAACAGCAGGATGTAGATCGCGGAGAACCAGACCGAGCTGTAGACGTCGAACAGCTGGAGCTTCTCGTAGATCGGCGCGACCGCGGTGTGGTGCGTCTTCCACGCCTCGACCTTGAGCAGGCCCTGGCCGTTCTGGTACTGCGGGATCAGCGAGCCCGGGATGGCGGCCAGCGACAGCAGGAAGAGCAGGATCAGCGCGACCCGCATCGAGGTCAGCTGGCGCCACATCCAGCGCGCCCAGCCCAGGACCCCTATGCCGGTCGGGCCCTCGGACTCGACCGGCGCGGTGCTGAGCCGCTCGGCGGCCGCGTCGTCCGGCGCCAGGGGCAGCTCGGCCTCGGTCGTGGTCTTGCTCACGGTCAGATTCCGATCGAGAAGTCGGCGGTCCAGGACTGCAGTTCACTCATCATGGAGTCCCAGACTCCGGTGACGAGCAGCAGACCGACCGCGACGAGCATGCCGCCGCCGATCCGCATGACGAGCGGGTAGTGCCGCTTGACCCAGCCGAAGGCACCCAGTGCCCGGCGGAAGGCGAGCGCGGCCACGATGAACGGTACGCCCAGGCCGAGGCAGTAGAAGGTCATCAGCAGGGCGCCGCGCTCCGCGTCGGCCTGGTTCAGGGCCAGGTTCTGGACGGTCGCCAGGGTCGGGCCGATGCAGGGCGTCCAGCCGACGCCGAACACCATGCCGAGCAACGGGGCGCCCCACAGGCCGACCGCCGGGCGGCGGTGGGAGCGCACCTCGCGCATGCTCAGGCCGGGGACGAGGCCCATGAAGGCGAGGCCCATCACGATGGTCAGCGCGCCGAGCACGATCGAGATGACCCGCTTGTGCGCCTGGAGGGTGTCGCCGAACTGGCCGAACAGCGCCCCGCCCGAGACGAACACCGCGGTGAAGCCGAGGATGAACAGCGTCGCCCCGAGCAGCATCCGGCCGCGCCGGGCACCGCGGGCGTCCGCGAGGTCGGCGGCGGAGAAGCCGGTCACGTACGACAGGTAGCCGGGGACGAGCGGCAGCACGCAGGGCGAGAAGAACGAGACCAGCCCGGCGGCCAGCGCGATCGGCGCGGCCACCAGCAGTGCCCCGCTCTGGAGGGTCCCGGTGTTGTCGGCGAGTTGTAGCGGCAGGCTCACTGCTTCTGCTCCGCGACCACCGGCTGGAGGATCGACTCCAGCGCGTCCTGGGTCGTGCCGCCGACGGCGCGGGCGGCCAGCTTGCCGTCGCGGTCGACGATCAGGGTGGTCGGGAGCGACTGCAGGCTGAGGCTGCCCTTGGGGAACTTGAGCAGCTGGGTGCCGGCCGGGTCGAAGATGCTCGGGTAGGTGACGCCCTGCTCCTGCTCGAAGCGGACGGCGTTGGTCTTGTCGCTGTCCCGGGTGTTGACGCCGAGGAACTGGACGCCCTGGTCCTTGTACTTCTCCGAGACGGCCTGGAGGCTCTTCGCCTCGGCCCGGCACGGCCCGCACCAGGAGCCCCAGACGTTCAGCACCACGACCTTGCCGTGGTAGTCCGAGAGCTTGGTCTGGCCGCCGTCCAGGGTCTCCCCGGAGATGTCGGGGGCGCTCCCACGCTTGCCGGTGTCCACCTTCGACAGGTTGGTCCCCTTGACGGTGACGAAGCCGACCTGGCCTTCGCCGCTGCCCGACGAGCCCGAGGAGGAACAGCCGGTGAGGACGAGCGCAGCGGCGGCGACAGTGGCGGCGGCTGCGGCGACACGGGGACGGGGGCGCGCCATGGCAGACATGTGAAAAGTTTCGCATGGAGTTCCGGGCAGGTTCGCCGGGGTCCTCCCTAGCGCGTCGCACCCCCTCTGACCTGTGGCGGAGTCGGGCCGCCAGGCTCTCGCCGGGCGGCCCGATCCCATATTTACGCGGGGTTTACCAACGGCCCCGCGGGCTCACGCGCCGAAGCTCTTGCCCACCGGCTTGTCCTTGCCGCCCTTGCCGATCAGGTGCGCGGGCAGCAGGTCGCGGGCCGGCTCGCGGTAGCCGACCGAGACGATCTTGTCGCCCTCGAAGGTGAAGCTGGTCAGCGAGGCCAGCGAGCACTGCCGGCGGCGCGGGTCGTGCCAGAGCCGGCGGCGCTCGACGAAGGAGCGGACGATCCAGATCGGCAGCTGGTGGCTGACGCAGACCGCCTCGTGCCCGCGCGCGGCGTCCCGGGCGGCGCCGAGCGCGCCCATCATCCGCACCACCTGGTCGAGGTAGGGCTCGCCCCAGGAGGGCTTGAACGGGTTGGTGAGGTACTTCCAGTAGCCCGGGTTCCGCAGCGAGCCGTCGCCGACGCCGAAGGTCTTGCCCTCGAAGATGTTGTCCGCCTCGATCAGCCGCTCGTCCGCCGCGACGTCCAGGCCGTGCGCCTTGGCGATCGGCCCGGCGGTCTCCTGGGCCCGCTCCAGCGGGGACGCCACCACGTGGGTGATGTCCCGGCCGGCCAGGTCCTCGGCGACCCGCTCGGCCATCTCCCGGCCCAGCTCGGACAGCCGGTAGCCCGGCAGGCGCCCGTACAGGATGCCCTCCGGGTTGTGCACCTCACCGTGCCGCATCAGATGGACGACGGTGATCTCTTTGGCGCTCACTTCTCAGTACTCCTGGGGCTCGCAGGGATGGTTCGGGGCCTAGACCGTGGCCGCGGCGGCCGCGCGGGCGGCGGCCGGAAGGGCGGCGGCGATCCGCTCGATCGCCCGCTCGTCGTGGGCGGCCGAGACGAACCAGGACTCGAAGGCGGACGGCGGCAGGTAGACGCCCTCGGCGAGCATCGCGTGGAAGAAGGCGGTGAAACGGTACGCCTCCTGAGTCTTGGCCTCGTCGTAGTTGGTGACGGCGGCCTCGGTGAAGAACACCGAGAACATGTTCCCGGCGGTCTGCAGCCGGTGCGTCACGCCCTCCTTGGTGAGCGCCTGCGACACCAGGCCGGAGATCTCGGCGGCGACCTTGTCCACCGTCGCGTACACCTCGTCGGTGCAGCCGCGCAGTTGGGCCAGGCCGGCCGCGGTGGCGATCGGGTTACCGGACAGGGTGCCCGCCTGGTAGACCGGGCCGGCCGGGGCCAGGTGGGCCATCACGTCGGCGCGCCCGCCGAAGGCCGCGGCCGGGAAGCCGCCGCCCATGACCTTGCCGAAGGTCAGCAGGTCCGGCGCCCAGCCCTCGTTCGCCGCCTCCAGGCCGTACCAGCCGGCCTTGGAGACGCGGAAGCCGGTCATCACCTCGTCCGAGACGAACAGCGCGCCGTTCGTCCGGCAGAGCCGGGCCAGGCCCGCGTTGAAGCCGGGCAGCGGCGGGACGACGCCCATGTTGCCGGGCGAGGCCTCGGTGATCACGCAGGCGATCTCGCCCGGGTGGGCGGCGAAGGCCTGCTCGACGGCGGCCAGATCGTTGTAGGGCAGCACGATGGTGTCGCCGGCCTGGGCGCCGGTGACGCCCGGGGTGTCCGGCAGGCCGAAGGTGGCCACGCCCGAACCGGCGGCGGCCAGCAGGGCGTCCACGTGGCCGTGGTAGCAGCCGGCGAACTTCACCACCTTCGCGCGCCCGGTGAAGCCGCGGGCCAGCCGGATCGCGGACATGGTGGCCTCGGTGCCGGAGGAGACCAGGCGGACCTGCTCGACCGGGGCGACCCGGCCGACGATCTCCTCGGCCAGCTCGACCTCGCCCTGGCCGGGCGTGCCGAAGGAGGTGCCGCGGGTGACCGCCTGCTGGACGGCGTCGATCACCGCGGGGTACGCGTGGCCGAGGATCATCGGGCCCCACGAGCACACCAGGTCGACGTACTCGCGGCCGTCGGCGTCGGTGAGGTAGGGGCCGGTGCCGGACACCATGAAGCGCGGCGTGCCGCCGACCGCGCGGAAGGCGCGCACCGGGGAGTTGACGCCGCCGGGCGTCACGACGGAGGCGCGGTCGAACAGCGACTGGGACTGGGGGGCTTCGTAGGGGTAGCTCACGGGAGACATGGTCTCAAATCGTGTCCTTGAGCTCTGCATGTCGGACCCGATCATCTGGAACGATGATCCGGGCACCGTTGTCTGTACGGTTGTCCGTACAGACGGGGCCGCTGACTGCTCCGGAGCACGGACCAGTCAGACTGTGCACTCAGAGTGCGCAAGTGTTCCGGTTGTGTGCAGGGGTGTGGAGAGGACTGCCGCGTACCGCGAGTGGGTACGGCGGCGCATGACGGGTAAGGAGCACGTCCGGAGGGACGCCGGACGTGCGGGGGTCTGTCGATTCCGGCGAATTCCGGTGAGGATGGTCCGAGTGTCCGAGGCGCAGGACGGCTACGACGAGGCTGCGGGGGGCTCCCGCAGGCCCGCCGAAACCGCACGCGGGGGTAAGGGAGCGGGCACGGGTCGTGGCCGCCGCGGCGGCGAGAGGCGGGGTGAGGGACGCGTGGGGGTGACGTACAAGTACTTCGGCGCACCGGATCGCGCCACCGCCGCCAGAGTCCCCACCGCCCTCGGACCCGGCGGGCTCGGCCTGGACGCCGGCGAACTCGGTTCGCTCGGGCGGCTCGGCGACCTGATGGAGACCAGCGGCTCCCCCAACGGCCACCTCTCCACCAAGATCAAGCCGGAGACCATGAGCGCCATGGTCCTCACCGGCATCCAGGGCGTCCCGCTGCACCAGGTCCCGCCGCTGGAACTCGTCGTGCTGCACCCCGACTACGCCGTCGTCCAACTCCCGCAGAACGTCGTCGAACCGCTCCGCAAGGCCGACGAGACCGAACTCGGCGCCGCCGCCTTCATCTGGTCCACCGTCCCCGACCGGCGCGGACCGCGCGACGCCTTCGTGATCTACAGCATGCTGCACGAGTGGCAGGACTTCGCCAACCGCCTGCACGAGGCCGGGCACCAGCTGTACTGCCTGGTCTGGCCGTAGGACTTCCGGGGCCCTTCGCCCCGGCCGTCGAACGGCGGCCGGGGCGAAGGGATATGACCTCGCGTCAGTTCGTCCGGGCGCGGCGCGCCCGCCGTACCGCCCGTTCGCTCTCCACCGGCTCCGCCAGCGGCCCGTCCACCAGGCGCGTCAACGCCGACACGAACACGTCCCGCTCCGGGCCGGGCAGTGACTCCAGCACCTCCCGGTGCACCCGGTCGGCGATCGCGGTGCCCCGCTCGACGGCGCGCTCGCCCGCCTCGGTGACGGAGATGATCCTGGCCCGGCGGTCGGTCGCGGACGGGCGGCGCTCGGCCAGGCCCGCCTTCTCCAGCTCGTCCACGGTGACCACCATGGTGGTCTTGTCCAGGTCCGACAGCTCGGCCAGCTGGATCTGGGTGCGCTCGGTCTCCTGCGCGTGGAACAGCACGGAGTACGCGCGGGGGGTGATCCCGAGCTCGGTGAAGGCGGCCGCCATCCGGGTCGCCAGCACGTGGCTCGCGTGGTCCAGCAGGCCGGAGATGTCACGGATCTGGCGCACGGGCGGGGTCGTCGTCATACGTCCGAGATTAGCAACGGCCCGTCCGCTGCCGGATGATCCCGTTGGCAACCAACCCCGGGTCTACGGGATGCCCAACTCGAACAGCGCATACCCCGCGTACCAGCCCGCCGCCACCACGGGCATCGCGAGCAGGCCGACCAGCGAGGACGTCCGCACCCGGCGCAGCGCCACCGCCAGGCCGATGAACAGCGGGAAGGCCGGCAGCAGGTAGCGCGAGATGTTGCCGAAGATCTGGTTGCTGCTCAGCGCGGTGGCGATGGTGAGCACCGTGTAGACCACCAGCACCAGCGGCGGCCGGGTGCGCCACAGCAGCACCAGCAGTCCGGGCAGGGCCATCAGCAGGGCGATCGCGATCAGGTCCGGGACGGGGTTGGACTGCCAGAAGTTCCAGTGCCCGGTGATCACGTCCATGACGGTGCGGACCGTGGAGGCGCCGGCGTCGAAGTAGCGGTTCCAGGCGCCCCGCTGGAGCTTGAAGTAGCCGCCCCAGTCGCCCATCCGGTAGCCGACCCAGACGACGTACCCGATCAGGCCCCACGGGGTGATCAGCATCGCGGTCAGCGGCCGGGCCACCCCGTCGGTGCGCCGGATCAGCGCCACCAGCGCGGCGATCGACACCGCGGCGATCAGCGCGGCGGCGGTCGGCCGGTTGAGGCCCGCCACCAGCGCCAGCACGCCGGCCGTCAGCCAGTGGCGGGTCATCACGCAGTAGCAGGCCCAGGCGGACAGCGCGACGAACAGCGAGTCCGAGTAGACCGCCCACTCCACCCCCGAACCCGGGAACAGGCCCCAGATCACCGCGGCGATCACGCCCGCCCGGAAGCCGCCGAGCCGCTCCGCGATCGCGAAGATCCCCGCCGCCGCGACGAGCGAGGCGATCACCGAGACGGCGATCCCGGAGCCGTACGGGCCGAGCCCGGTGACCGCGCCGACCAGCCGCATCAGCCACGGGTAGAGCGGGAAGAAGGCGGCCGAGTTCTCGTAGTAGGAGGCCAGCGGCCAGCCGTGCATCGGGAGCAGCTGCGGGTCGTAGCCGTTCTCGGCGATCCGCTGGTACCAGACGCCGTCCCAGGTGCCCAGCACGTCCCACGGCTGGGCTCCGCCGCCGCGGCCCGGGTTCTTCTTGAGGTAGTCCCCGGTGTGCGACAGCAGCAGCATGAAGACCGTGAGGCCGATGGCCTTGACCACCGCGTACGCCCCGAGCGCGGGCGCGAAGCGCTCCACCAGGGCGCCGAACCGCCCGGGCCGCCGGGCCGCCCGCTCCTCGGAGCGCTCCGCGGGCCGCTCCGTCTCCGGCGCCGCGGGCGCGCCGGGCTCGGTGCTGGACGACTCGGTGCTCGATGCCGTGCTCATCTGCTCTGGGTACTCCCCGCCACGCTGGTGGTCCGCGCGGCTACGGCGCAGCGATTTCAGGTGAGCCTACGGCACACCCCCACCTGCCCCGCGAACGCCCGCCCGCCCCGAAAACCCCGTGGCGGGGGCCCCCCCCCCCCCGGGCCGCGCGGCCGGGGGGGGGGGGGCGGGGGGGGGGCGCCGGGTGGCGGGGGTGGGGGGGGTGGGGGATGTGGGGGT